>CAJZLM010000112.1:0-4595 GCA_916050595.1 Streptococcus mitis
GACCCTGTCGGGTCTTTTTTCACGAGATAGTTTTTTTCTGACCTTGGCGTGCTATAATGGTAATAGAAAGAGTAAAGGTGGGTAAGTCAAAGATGAATTGTACGATTAGAAATATGATTAAGTCTGATATTGAATCCTTATCTCATGGATTTATGAATCAAGGTTGGCCTGGTAGAGAGGAAATTTTGGCTAGATATTTTCTGGAACAGGAAAGTGGGGAGAGAGAAGTCTTAGTTGCAGAGATTGATGGTGCTGTAGCGGGCTACGTTACCATTTTGCCCTCTGCTAAACATGGTCCTTTTGCAGAAGTCTATCCAGAATTATCAGATTTTAATGTGTTTGAGCCTTTTCGAAATCAAGGGATTGGGAATCAACTGCTAGAAGAAGCAGAAAAACGAGTCAAGTTTGTTTCGAGTAAGGTCACTCTTGGTGTAGGTTTGCACTTAGGCTATGGTCCTGCCCAGAGATTGTATATCAAACGAGGCTATATTCCAGATGGGACAGGTGTCTGGTATCGCAATCAACCCTTGGAAATGAATGCAACTAGCCAAAATAATGATGATTTAGTTTTGTACTTGTCTAAGGAATTCGAATAAGAGGTAGCAAATTTCTTTGAAGATAGGGGAATTCTCTACTTTATGGTATAATGGAAAGAGTTAGATTGAAAGAGGTAGTGAGATGGATGCCAAATTAAGATACAAGGCAAAGAAAATCAAGATTGTCTTTTTTGATATTGATGATACATTGCGGAATTCAAAGACAGGTTTTATTCCAGCTTCAATCCCAACTGTTTTTAAGCAATTACGTGAGAAAGGAATTTTGACAGGTATTGCTTCTGGACGAGGGATTTTTGGTGTCGTCCAGGAGATTCGTGAGCTCAAGCCTGACTTTTTTGTAACTTTGAATGGGGCTTATATTGAAGATAAAAAAGGTCAGGTCATTTATCAACATCAGATTGAGAAGTCAGATGTTGAGGAGTATATCTCTTGGGCCAAGCAAGAAGGAATTGAGTATGGCTTGGTTGGGAGTCATGATGCCAAGTTATCGACTCGCACCGATATGATTAGTGAGGCTATCAATCCAATTTACCCCGATTTGGATGTGGATCCTGATTTCCATGAGAAAGAAGACATCTATCAAATGTGGACCTTTGAAGATAAAGGAGATGACTTGCACTTACCTGACAGTCTCTCTGACAAACTTCGCATGGTTCGTTGGCATCAACATTCGTCTGATATTGTGCCGATTTCAGGCTCTAAGGCGACGGGTGTGGAAAAGGTTGTGGAACACCTAGGTTTGAAACCAGAGAACGTCATGGTTTTTGGAGATGGGCTCAACGACTTGGAACTCTTTGATTATGCTGGAATCAGCGTCGCAATGGGAATTTCTCATGAAGAAATCAAAGAAAAAGCAGATTATATTACAAAAACATTAGAAGAAGATGGCATTTTTGATGCCTTAGAAGGATTTGGTATGGTAGAAAAAGAATTGCATTTTCCACAAGTAGACATTGAAACAGTAGAAGGTCCTATCGCGACTATTAAGACCAATCACGGAGACTTGCGTATTAAGCTCTTCCCTGAACATGCTCCTAAAACAGTAGCTAACTTTGTTGCACTTTCAAAAGATGGCTACTATGATGGTGTCATTTTCCACCGTATTATCAAGGACTTTATGATCCAAGGTGGAGACCCAACTGGAACTGGTATGGGTGGCGAGTCAATCTACGGCGAATCATTTGAGGATGAATTCTCAGAAGAACTTTACAATATCCGTGGTGCCCTTTCAATGGCCAATGCTGGTCCAAATACCAACGGTAGCCAGTTCTTTATCGTGCAAAATCAACACCTGCCTTATTCTAAGAAAGAAATTGCTCGTGGTGGTTGGCCAGAACCGATTGCGGAAATCTATGCCAACCAAGGAGGAACTCCTCACCTAGACCGCCGTCACACTGTTTTTGGTCAGCTAGCTGATGAAGCTTCTTACGCTGTCTTGGATGCCATTGCTGCTGTTGAGACAGGAGCTATGGACAAGCCAGTTGAAGATGTCGTGATTGAAACAATTGAAATCGAGGACTAAGATGAAAATCGGTGATAAGCTAAAGGGCCGTATTACAGGGATTCAGCCCTACGGAGCCTTTGTTGAGCTAGAGACGGGTGATACGGGGCTGATTCACATTTCAGAGATTCGGACAGGCTTTATTGAAAATATCCAAGAAGCCTTGAAAGTCGATGAAGAGGTTCAAGTTCAAGTAGTGGATTTAGATGAATTTACAGGGAAAGCTAGTCTTTCTATCCGCACTTTGGAGGAAGAAAAGCACCAGTTTCCGAGACGGAGACGCTTTTCAAGCGACCGTTTTAACTACGGCTTTGCGCCTCTTAAACGAATGATGCCAATTTGGACTAAGGAAGCTCTTCAACATTTGAAGAATCAGAAGCACTAGTTAGAAATCTCTATCTTTTGTAATGTTAATATAAATTTGCTATAATAAGACCATGGAAGAAGAACAATTATTAAAATCAGGAGAGCGCATTAACCAGCTCTTTTCGACAGATATCAAAATCATTCAAAATAGAGAGGTTTTTAGTTATTCGGTGGATAGTGTTCTCTTGTCACGCTTTCCACGTTTTCCTAAAAAGGGCTTGATAGTGGATTTTTGTGCTGGAAATGGAGCAGTTGGGCTATTTGCTAGCACTCGTACTCAAGCACAGATATTGGCTGTTGAGATTCAGGAGCGTTTGGCGGATATGGCTGAACGCTCTGTCCGTTTGAATGGTTTGGAAGAGCAGATGGAGGTCATCTGTGATGATTTGAAAAATATGCCTTCTCGTATACAGGGAAGTAAGGTGGATATGATTTTGTGTAATCCGCCCTATTTCAAGGTAGACCCTCATTCTAATCTGAACGAGAGCGAACATTATCTCTTGGCGCGACATGAAATCACGACCAATTTGCAGGAAATCTGTCGTAGTGCCCAGAGTATTCTTAAATCGAATGGACGCTTGGCCATGGTTCATCGTCCTGATCGACTTTTAGATATCTTGGACAGCTTACAACGGCATAATCTAGCTCCTAAGCGCCTGCAGTTTGTTTATCCAAAAAGAGAAAAGGAAGCCAATATGCTTTTGATTGAGGCTATCAAGGATGGCTCAACAAGCGGCTTTAAGGTCTTACCACCTCTCATTGTACACAATGATGATGGCTCTTATACGCCTGAACTTGAAGAGATTTATTATGGATCATAAGGCTTATATGTACGTGCTGGAGTGTCGTGATGGATCTTACTATACAGGCTATACGACTGATGTGAGAAGACGCCTGGCTGTTCACAATAGTGGGAAGGGTGCCAAATACACACGAGCACGCTTGCCAGTCAAACTCATCTATGCTCAAGGTTTTGCCAGTAAGGAAGAAGCCATGTCAGCTGAAGCCCTTCTCAAGCGTAAGAAGAGGCCACAGAAGGAGCAATTTTTATCTGAAAATCAAGATAGAAATTTACTCAGTTATTTTGAAGAATCGTGAGGAGCCCTTTGACTCCTCTTACTTTTGTCAAAAAGCGAAAAAAATGCTACAATAAAGAGAATAAACAAAATGAGGTATTATCATGTCTAAGATTCTAGTATTTGGTCACCAAAATCCAGACTCAGATGCCATCGGGTCATCTGTAGCCTTTGCCTACCTTGCAAAAGAAGCTTACGGTTTGGATACGGAAGCTGTTGCCCTTGGAACTCCAAATGAAGAAACAGCCTTTGTCTTGAACTATTTTGGTGTAGAAGCACCGCGTGTTATCACTTCTGCTAAAGCAGAAGGTGCAGAGCAAGTTATCCTGACTGACCACAATGAATTCCAACAATCTGTATCAGATATCGCTGAAGTAGAAGTTTACGGTGTTGTAGACCACCACCGTGTGGCTAACTTTGAAACTGCAAGCCCACTTTACATGCGTTTGGAGCCAGTTGGGTCAGCTTCTTCAATCGTTTACCGTATGTTCAAAGAACATGGTGTAGCTGTGCCTAAAGAGATTGCTGGTTTGATGCTTTCAGGTTTGATTTCAGATACCCTTCTTTTGAAATCACCAACAACACACCCATCTGATAAAGTGATTGCGCCTGAATTGGCTGAATTGGCTGGTGTGAACTTGGAAGAATACGGTCTTGCAATGCTTAAGGCTGGTACAAACTTGGCAAGCAAATCAGCAGAAGAATTGATCGACATCGATGCTAAGACTTTTGAATTGAACGGAAATAACGTTCGTGTGGCTCAAGTGAATACAGTTGATATTGCGGAAGTCTTGGAACGCCAAGCTGAAATCGAAGCAGCTATCCAAGCAGCAAATGCAGCTAACGGCTATTCTGACTTTGTTTTGATGATTACAGACATCGTCAACTCAAACTCAGAAATTTTGGCTCTTGGTGCTAATATGGACAAGGTAGAAGCAGCCTTCAACTTCAAACTTGAAAACAACCACGCTTTCCTTCCAGGTGCCGTTTCACGTAAGAAACAAGTGGTTCCTCAATTGACTGAAAGCTTTAATGCTTAATGATAGATGGGGATACCCATTGTTAAAAAGGAGTTTAGGCTCCTTTTTTTCTAGG
>CAJZLM010000113.1:0-4576 GCA_916050595.1 Streptococcus mitis
GGTCGCTTTTTTGAGGAAGAAGCGACTCATCCAGAAGCGAAAGCTGGCGATTTCTGGTCAGACTATGATTTGCGAATCATGATTGAGCGTGGCAAGAACAACCCAGCGATCATTATGTGGTCCTTGGGAAATGAAGTCAGCGAAGCAAATGGCGATGCTCATTCATTGAAGACTATCAAACGCTTGCTAGAAAGGGTTAAGGAAGTTGATGATAGCCGTTTTGTGACCATGGGAATGGATCAATTCCGCTTTGGCGATGGTTCTGGAGGTCATGAAAAGATAGCCAATTTGCTGGATGTGGTGGGCTTAAATTACTCGGAAGATAATATTGATGGGATTCGCAAAAGACATCCCAAGTGGCGACTTTACGGATCTGAAACCTCATCGGCTACCCGAACGCGTGATAGCTATTTTCGACCAGATAAGGAATGGGTTGGGGATAATCGCCACGTTCGGAATTTTGAACAGTCAGACTATGGCAATGATCGGGTTCCTTGGGGGAAGACGGCAACGGCTTCTTGGATAGCAGATAGAAATCGGCTAGACTATGCGGGTCAGTTTATCTGGACAGGAGTGGACTATATCGGTGAGCCGACTCCTTGGCACAACCAAAATGACACGCCTGTAAAGAGTTCCTATTTTGGGATTGTGGACACAGCAGGGATTCCTAAAAATGACTATTATCTCTACCAAAGTCAGTGGTTGGATGGTAATCAGCATCCCATGGTTCATATCCTGCCCCACTGGAATTGGGAAATCCACAAGAGTTATCAACAAGTTGTGGATAAGTATGGGGATATCCCTGTTAGAGTGTATTCAAATGCCCGTTCTGTAGAGCTATTTCTAAATGGAAAATCCAAAGGTAGGAAGACTTTTCAGGAAAAATGGACTTCAGATGGTAGAAAATACCAAGAGGGAGAAGGTTATGACCAGCTCTATCTCGAATGGCGTTTGCCTTATCAACCAGGAGAATTGCATGCTGTAGCCAATGACTGTCAAGGTCAGCTTGTGGCAGAAGATAGGGTGGTGACTGCAGGTAAGCCTGTTAAGATTGGGCTTCATGCCGAAAAAACACAACTTAAACCAGATGGACAAGATCTCCTCTATCTCTATTTTGATGTATTGGACAGGGATGGAAATTGGGTGCCGACTGCTTCCAATCAACTTCATTTTGAAATTGAAGGCCCTGCTCGCATTGTGGGTGTGGATAATGGCAGGCAGGCCAGTCGTGAACGTTACCAAGCCCAGAAAAGTGGTCGGTTTAAGCGGAAAGCCTTTCATGGCAGAGGTGTCCTCTTAGTTCAGAGCTTGGAGCAGGTAGGTCAAGTGAGAGTAAAGGCCAGTGCCAGAGGGCTAGAGCCAGCAAGTTTTGATCTCTTAGTGGGAGAGGCTTTTGCTTGCCAGTCAGTGAAAAATCAGCTCTTATTTGAGATTCGAGTAGACAAGCAGGTCGGATTACAAGAAGGAGATTCCCCAGCCATTGGACTTTATCCACAAACTGTGGATAACCCTGTGAACAAGGTGGGGAATAGTGAAGTGATTTGGGAGATGAGTGGTAGTGCCCAGACCATTATAAATCAGGGAGTGCTTCATTGTTTGTCTGCTGGCGACTTGGCTATCCGAGCCATGTATCAAGGCAAAACCTATCAAACTCATTTGCAGGTCGCAGAAAATACCTCACTAGGGCAGGCAGTTTCTGTACGACCACTTCGCTTGTATACAGCTAAGGGAACTTATCCACAGCTGCCATCTTCAGTTTTGGTGGACTATGAGTTCGGGGGTGCAAAACGAGTCAAGGTTGTTTGGGAGGCAATATCCGAAGAAGATATGGCAAGCTTTCATGAGTTTACGGTATCTGGTCAGCTAGAGGGTTTGGATTTAAAGGCTTCTGCTCAGGTTTGTGTCCAAGGGATTTGCGCTATTGAGCCTGAAAGGGTTTGGACGCTTGTTAAGGAAGCCCCACATTTACCAGACCGAGTCAAGCTAGTCTTATCAGATGGCAGACGAGATACGGCCAAGGTGACTTGGGATGAACTCAATCCTCAAGTCTATGCTCAGGTAGGAAAATATGTGCTCACAGGGCAAGTAGCGGGCTGTGAGTTGCCAGCAACAGTCACCATTCATGTGACAGATGCCAGTGTAGATGGGGAAGTTATTTCCAATCAGTGGACAGGGTCCAACCTGCCTCTGGTCTTTGCTTCTCACTCAGAGCCTAATCATCCAGCCTCTTACCTCAATGACAAGGTCATTGCTCGGAAAAAATCGACAGCCAATACTTGGATTACCAAGTCAGAGCAAGCCAGCGTGGGCATTCTTTTTGGAGATGCAGGCATTTTAAAACCGCGATTTGTGGATAACGTGACCTTGTATTATGTCGAAAATCAAGAATACGTGGCGGTGGATCCTACCCATATCGATTATTATGTAGGGAATGAGCCTGCCTTGCCTCGGACTCCAAATCATTTGGATAAGGATTCTCTGCTCAAGCAAGAGGAGAATTGGCGACCTGTATCAGCTATGCGAAAAGTTTCAAGCGACAAGGATGAGGAGCTTCGTTTTGAATTTGACAAGGTGGAAACCTATGCCCTTCGTCTTCGATTTGAAAACTTGACAAGCCCCCTAGCGTTAACAGAATTGCAAGTACATGCCAAAAAAGTGAAGAAAAGTTAAGAAAAATGTAGATAGGAAATAGTATGGTAAGAGAAATAAAACCGCATGGCCCCTTGCCTAGTCAGGCCCAGCTAGCGTATTTAGAGGATGAACTAGCAGCCTTTATCCATTTTGGGCCTAATACCTTTTATGACCAGGAATGGGGGACAGGTCAGGAGGATCCTGAACGCTTTAACCCGACACAGTTAGATGCGCGTGAGTGGGTTCGAGTGCTCAAGGAAACGGGCTTTAAGAAGTTGATTTTGGTGGTCAAGCACCACGATGGCTTTGTCCTCTATCCGACAGCTTACACAGATTATTCGGTCAAGGCCAGTCCTTGGAGGAATGGGGAGGGGGACTTGCTCCTTGAAGTATCCCAAGCTGCCACAGAGTTTGATATGGATATGGGGGTCTACCTATCGCCGTGGGATGCCCATAGTCCTCTCTATCATGTGGACCGAGAAGCGGACTACAATGCCTATTATCTGGCTCAGCTGAAGGAAATTTTATCAAATCCTGCCTATGGAAATGGAGGGAAATTTGCTGAGGTCTGGATGGATGGCGCCAGAGGAGAGGGCGCTCAAAAGGTCAATTATGAATTTGAAAAATGGTTTGAAACCATTCGTGACCTGCAGGGTGATTGCTTAATTTTTTCAACAGAAGGCACCAGTATACGCTGGATTGGCAATGAACGAGGGTATGCAGGTGATCCCCTATGGCAAAAGCTGAATCCTGATAAACTAGGAACAGAAGCAGAGCTGGACTATCTTCAGCACGGAGATCCCTCGGGCACGATTTTTTCAATCGGTGAGGCAGATGTTTCCATCCGGCCAGGCTGGTTCTACCATGAGGATCAGGATCCTAAGTCTCTCGAGGAGTTGGTCGAAATCTACTTTCACTCAGTAGGGCGAGGAACTCCACTCCTACTTAATATTCCACCGAATCAAGATGGGCTATTTGATGCAAAGGATATTGAACGACTTTATGAATTTGCGGCCTATCGCAATGAGCTCTATAAAGAAGATTTGGCTCTGGGAGCTGAGGTATTTGGTCCAGCTCTTTCCGCAGACTTTGCCTGTCACTATTTGACAGATGGCCTTAAGACCAGCTCTTGGGCAAGCGATGCAGGCTTGCCAATCCAGTTAGAACTCGACTTAGGGTCACCTAAAACTTTTGATGTAATTGAGTTAAGAGAGGATTTGAAGCTGGGGCAACGAATCGCTGCTTTTCATGTGCAAGTAGAGGTGGATGGTGTCTGGCAGGAATTTGGCAGAGGCTTTACAGTTGGTCATAAGCGTCTCCTGCGAGGTCCGCTAGTAGAGGCACAGAAGGTGCGCGTGATGATTACAGAGTCACAGGATTTACCTGTATTGACCAAGATTTCCCTCTATAAAACTCCTAGATTATCACAAAAAGAGGTTGTTCAGGGACTAGCATTTGCAGAAAAAAGTCTAGCTGTAGCAAAGGGAGAGACTCTTCATTTTAGGATTGAACGTAGCGAAAGTAGTACCCCTTTGGAAGCTAAGATTTCGATTCAACCGGGGACAGGTGTCCATGGTGTCGCCTATCAGGACGAGATTCAAGTCCTTGCGTTTCAAGCTGGGGAAAGCAAAAAAGATTTGTGCATACCAACCCTGCACTTTTCTGCTGATAAGACCTTGGATTTCTATCTGAATCTGACTGTTGATGGACAACTGATTGATCAAGCTCATATTTTAGTTGAAACGAGATAAAATATCTTCACAATTCATTTCCTTTCCGAATAAATAGATAGTGGCAGTGAATCTAGTAAACCTAGATTTAAAACTGTGGTATAATAAAAGGAGGAAAAGTATGACTGTACGTCATCCGGGCATCAGCCCAACCAATGACTTGGTTGCTAAGAAAATCTTTAGCAATCCAGAAATCACTTGTCAATTTATTCGCG
>CAJZLM010000114.1:0-4546 GCA_916050595.1 Streptococcus mitis
AGTTACTTTTATGAGGAGATTAAATGATCTCCTTTTTTGCTACAAAAAATTTTAGAAAAAAGTCTACTTTTTTTTATAAAAGCCTTTACAAAAAAAATTAAAGTGGTATAATTGAATTATAGAAAGTGCAAACGTTTTCGTAAAACGTTTGCCTAAATAAAAATAAAGGAGATTTGAATGATGAAAGATACATTCAAAAATGTCTTGTCTTTCGAGTTTTGGCAAAAATTCGGTAAGGCTTTGATGGTGGTTATCGCGGTTATGCCGGCTGCTGGTTTGATGATTTCAATCGGTAAGTCTATCGTAATGATTAACCCAACTTTTGCACCACTTGTAGTTACAGGTGGAATTCTTGAGCAAATTGGTTGGGGGGTTATCGGTAACCTTCACATTTTGTTTGCCCTAGCAATTGGAGGAAGCTGGGCTAAAGAACGTGCTGGTGGTGCTTTCGCCGCTGGTCTTGCCTTCATCTTGATTAACCGTATCACTGGTACAATCTTTGGTGTATCAGGAGATATGTTGAAAAATCCAGATGCTATGGTCACAACTCTCTTTGGTGGTTCAATCAAAGTTGCTGATTACTTCATTAGTGTTCTTGAAGCTCCAGCATTGAACATGGGTGTGTTTGTAGGGATTATCTCAGGTTTTGTAGGGGCAACTGCTTACAATAAATACTACAACTTCCGTAAACTTCCTGATGCACTTTCATTCTTCAACGGGAAACGTTTCGTACCATTTGTAGTTATTCTTCGTTCAGCAATCGCTGCAATTCTACTTGCTGCCTTCTGGCCAGTAGTTCAAACAGGTATCAATAGCTTTGGTATCTGGATTGCCAACTCACAAGAAACTGCTCCAATCCTTGCACCATTCTTGTATGGTACTTTGGAACGTTTGCTCTTGCCATTTGGTCTTCACCATATGTTGACTATCCCAATGAACTACACAGCTCTTGGTGGTACTTATGACATTTTAACTGGTGCAGCTAAAGGTACTCAAGTATTTGGTCAAGACCCACTATGGCTTGCATGGGTAACAGACCTTGTTAACCTTAAAGGTACAGATGCAAGTCACTACCAACAATTGTTAGATACTGTTCACCCAGCTCGTTTCAAAGTTGGACAAATGATCGGTTCATTCGGTATCTTGATGGGTATGATCGTTGCTATCTACCGTAATGTCGATGCTGATAAGAAACATCAATATAAAGGTATGATGATTGCGACAGCTCTTGCAACATTCTTGACAGGGGTTACTGAACCAATCGAATACATGTTCATGTTTGTAGCAACACCTATGTATCTTGTTTACTCACTTGTTCAAGGTGCTGCCTTCGCTATGGCTGACGTAGTAAACCTACGTGTCCACTCATTCGGTTCAATTGAATTCTTGACTCGTACACCACTAGCAATTAATGCTGGTATTGGTATGGATATCGTTAACTTTATCTGGGTAACTGTTCTCTTTGCCGTAATCATGTACTTTATCGCAAACTTCATGATTCAAAAATTCAACTACGCAACTCCAGGACGTAACGGAAATTACGAAACTGCTGAAGGTTCAGAAGAAGCTAGTAGCGAAGTGAAAGTTGCAGCAGGCTCTCAAGCTGTAAACATTATTAACCTTCTTGGTGGACGTGCAAACATCGTTGATGTTGATGCATGTATGACTCGTCTTCGTGTAACTGTAAAAGATGCTGACAAAGTCGGTGATGCAGAACAATGGAAAGCAGAAGGAGCTATGGGTCTTGTCATGAAAGGACAAGGAGTTCAAGCTATCTACGGTCCAAAAGCAGACGTATTGAAATCTGATATCCAAGATATCCTTGATTCAGGTGAAATCATTCCTGAAACTCTTCCAAGCCAAATGACTGAAGCACAACAAAACACTGTTCACTTCAAAGGTCTTACTGAGGAAGTTTACTCAGTAGCAGACGGTCAAGTTGTTGCTTTGGAACAAGTAAAAGATCCAGTATTTGCTCAAAAAATGATGGGTGATGGATTTGCTGTAGAACCTGCAAATGGAAACATTGTATCTCCAGTTTCAGGTACTGTATCAAGTATCTTCCCTACAAAACATGCTCTTGGTCTTGTGACTGAAGCAGGCCTTGAAGTACTTGTTCACATTGGTTTGGACACAGTAAGTCTCGAAGGAAAACCATTTACAGTTCATGTTGCTGAAGGACAAAAAGTTGCAGCAGGTGATCTTCTTGTCACAGCTGACTTGGATGCTATCCGTGCAGCAGGTCGTGAAACTTCTACAGTGGTTGTCTTCACAAATGCTGAAGCTATTAAATCAGTTAAATTAGAACAAACAGGTTCTCTTGCAGCTAAAACAGCAGTTGCTAAAGTAGAATTGTAATATACTTGAGGTTGGAAGCTGTTTTCCAACCTCTTGTTTTGGGAGAAAAGCATGAAATTTTTAACACTCAATACTCACAGTTGGATGGAGAAAGAAGCAGAGGAAAAATTCCAGATTTTGCTTGAGGATATTCTTGAAAAAGACTATGATTTGATTTGTTTCCAAGAAATCAATCAGGAGATTACTTCGCCAGAGGTGGAGGTTAATGACCTTTATCAAGCTTTGCCAGCAGCTGAGCCTATTCACCAAGACCATTATGTTAGACTTTTGGTTGAAAAGTTGTCAGAGCAAGGGAAAAATTACTACTGGACTTGGGCTTATAACCATATCGGTTATGACCGCTACCATGAAGGTGTGGCTATCTTGTCTAAAACACCGATTGAAGCTAGAGAAATTTTGGTTTCAGATGTGGATGATCCAACAGATTATCATACTCGCCGTGTCGCCCTGGCTGAAACTGTAGTCGATGGAAAGGATCTTGCAGTTGCCAGTGTCCACCTTTCTTGGTGGGATAAAGGTTTCCAAGAAGAATGGGCACGATTTGAGGCTGTCTTGAAAGAATTGAACAAACCACTTTTGCTAGCTGGAGATTTCAACAACCCAGCTGGTCAGGAAGGTTACCAAGCTATTTTAGCTAGTCCATTAGGCTTACAAGATGCCTTTGAAGTTGCTCCAGAGAAAAGTGGTAGCTATACGGTTCCACCAGAAATTGATGGATGGAAGGGGAACACTGAACCCCTTCGAATCGATTATGTCTTTACTACCAAGGAGTTAGAGGTAGAAAATTTATATGTCGTATTTGATGGCAATAAGAGTCCACAGGTCAGTGACCACTATGGCTTGAATGCTATTTTAAACTGGAAATAAGGACTGAAAAGAGGTTGGGATTCACAAATTCCAGCCTTTTTCTGACTAGAAAAGGTGCTGGAAATAGCCTAAATAAGTGAGACTACTGAAATGAAATAAAATATGGTATAATTGATAAGATAGATAGAATCGAGGATATTATGTCATTTACGAAATTTCAATTTAAAAACTATATTAGAGAAGCCTTGGAGGAGTTGAAATTTATAACTCCAACAGAGGTACAAGATAAGTTGATTCCCATTGTCTTGGCAGGCCGAGATTTGGTTGGAGAATCAAAAACAGGTTCAGGTAAGACTCACACTTTTCTATTACCGATTTTCCAGCAATTAGATGAGGCTAGCGACAGTGTACAAGCAGTCATTACTGCACCGAGTCGTGAGTTGGCTACTCAGATTTACCAAGCAGCGCGTCAGATTTCAGCTCACTCAGATGTCGAAGTTCGTGTGGTTAATTATGTGGGTGGTACGGATAAGGCTCGCCAGATTGATAAATTGGCAAGTAACCAGCCTCATATTGTTATCGGTACGCCAGGTCGTATCTATGACTTGGTTAAA
Source organism: Streptococcus mitis (assembly GCA_916050595.1). Taxonomy (GTDB): domain Bacteria; phylum Bacillota; class Bacilli; order Lactobacillales; family Streptococcaceae; genus Streptococcus; species Streptococcus mitis_CY. The sequence continues at coordinate 3,780 of CAJZLM010000114.1, forward strand.
TCTGGTGATTTAGCTATTCACAAGGCTAAGACCTTTGTGGTCGATGAGGCAGATATGACCTTGGATATGGGATTCTTGGAAACTGTTGATAAGATTGCTGGAAGTCTTCCAAAAGATCTACAATTCATGGTCTTCTCAGCGACTATTCCACAAAAGTTGCAACCATTCTTGAAAAAATACTTGTCAAATCCTGTTATGGAGAAAATCAAGACCAAAACGGTCATTTCTGATACCATTGATAATTGGTTGATTTCTACTAAGGGACGTGACAAGAATGCTCAAATTTACCAGTTGACTCAACTGATGCAACCTTATTTGGCAATGATTTTTGTTAACACTAAAACGCGTGCTGATGAATTGCATTCATATCTGACTGCTCAAGGCTTGAAGGTGGCAAAAATCCATGGGGATATTGCCCCTCGTGAACGCAAGAGAATCATGAATCAGGTAAAAAATCTGGATTTTGAGTATATTGTCGCAACAGATTTGGCAGCGCGTGGAATTGATATTGAAGGTGTCAGCCATGTCATCAATGATGCCATTCCGCAAGATTTGTCCTTCTTTGTCCACCGTGTTGGTCGTACTGGAAGAAATGGCCTACCAGGTACAGCTATTACCCTTTATCAGCCAAGTGACGACTCGGATATCCGTGAGTTGGAGAAATTGGGAATCAAGTTTACTCCGAAGATGGTAAAAGATGGAGAATTCCAAGATACCTATGACCGTGATCGTCGAGCAAACCGTGAGAAGAAGCAGGACAAGCTTGA
>CAJZLM010000115.1:0-4516 GCA_916050595.1 Streptococcus mitis
CCCAGAAATCGGTGCCCCTTCTACCATGGACTTAGAAGGTCGCATCATCACTCTAGAATTTGATGAATTTTTCGTGACCCAAGTTTACACTCCAAACGCTGGCGACGGCCTCAAACGTTTGGAAGAACGCCAAGTCTGGGATGTCAAATATGCGGAGTACTTGGCTGAACTAGACAAAGAAAAACCAGTCCTTGCGACCGGTGACTACAATGTAGCCCACAATGAAATTGACCTTGCAAATCCTGCCAGCAACCGCCGTTCACCTGGATTTACCGACGAGGAACGTGCTGGATTTACCAACCTTTTAGCAACTGGATTTACTGATACCTTCCGCCACATTCACGGCGATGTTCCAGAACGCTACACTTGGTGGGCACAGCGCAGCAAGACCTCTAAAATCAATAATACTGGCTGGAGAATTGACTACTGGCTCACAAGTAACCGCATCGCTAACAAGGTGACTAAGTCTGATATGATCGACTCGGGAGCTCGCCAAGACCATACACCTATTGTCATGGAGATTGAACTCTAAGGAGAAAACGAATGGACTATCAAGCTGTCATTCCTGAATTTGTAGTATCTGACATCGAAAAATCACGCCACTTCTACTGCAACCTGCTAGGATTCTCTGTCGAATACGAGCGTCCAGAGGAGAAATTTCTCTTCCTCTCGCTTGAAGACTGCCAACTTATGCTAGAAGAAGGCAGCGTAAAAGAATTAGCTCAGCTGACCTATCCTTTCGGGCGCGGTGTCAATATTTCCTTTGGCATTGCAGATGTTCCTCAGCTCCACCAAAAACTGCTGGAAGCTGACTATCCTATCCATCGTCCCCTGACAAAAAGAGAATTTCGAGTAGGAGATAGCTTTATATATCCCCATGAATTTGCAGTTTTGGATCCAGATGGCTATTTTTTAAGATTTAGCGAGTAGAAAAATAGAAACCTACAATACTGTATCGTGTTGTAGGTTTTTGTTCGTTCGTTTTTTTATCTAAACACTAACAAAATCTTTGATTTCTAAAGTTATTTAGTGTAAAATAAAAACATTGGCACAAGCCTATTTAAAATTGAATATCATTTTACTTGTTTATGTCGTGAATTGGCACGACGTTTCTACAAGGTGCCGGAACACCTAACAATAAGTAAGTCAGAAGTGAGGTATGGTCGTTTTTGCCATGCCTATTTTGGGGACTTACTTAGAGATTAAGTAGGTCCTTTTTCTATCAGTTTTACTGGATAGAAATCTGAAACAAGCAAATGGATTAGCTTTTAGACTTTAGGAGGTCTTATGAAATTATTAGAAGAGCGCGTCCTCAAGGATGGGCATATCTTGGGTGATAACATCCTCAAGGTGGATTCCTTTTTAACCCACCAAGTTGACTTTAGCTTGATGCGAGAAATCGGTAAGGTTTTTGCGGAAAAATTTGCTTCTGCTGGTATTACCAAGGTCGTAACCATTGAAGCGTCAGGTATTGCCCCAGCCGTTTTTACAGCTGAAGCCTTAAACGTTCCCATGATTTTTGCTAAAAAAGCTAAGAACATCACTATGAACGAAGGTATCTTAACTGCCGAAGTTTACTCCTTTACCAAGCAGGTGACCAGCACCGTTTCTATCGCTGGAAAATTCCTCTCACCAGAGGACAAGGTCTTGATTATCGACGATTTCCTTGCTAATGGCCAAGCTGCCAAAGGCTTGATTCAAATCATCGAACAAGCTGGTGCCACAGTCGAAGCTGTCGGTATTGTGATTGAAAAATCCTTCCAAGATGGCCGTGATTTGCTTGAAAAAGCAGGCTACCCTGTTCTATCACTCGCTCGTTTGGATCGTTTTGAAAATGGTCAAGTCGTATTTAAGGAGGCAGATCTCTAATGCAAACTCAAGAAAAACATTCGCAAGCAGCCGTTCTTGGCTTGCAGCACTTACTAGCCATGTACTCAGGATCCATCCTGGTTCCCATCATGATTGCGACAGCCCTTGGCTATTCAACTGAGCAGCTAACCTACCTGATTTCTACAGATATCTTCATGTGTGGAGTGGCAACCTTCCTCCAACTCCAACTCAACAAATACTTTGGAATTGGACTCCCAGTCGTTCTTGGAGTTGCCTTCCAGTCGGTCGCTCCCTTGATTATGATTGGGCAAAGCCATGGTAGTGGTGCTATGTTTGGTGCCCTTATCGCATCAGGGATTTACGTGGTTCTTGTTTCAGGCATCTTCTCAAAAGTGGCCAATCTCTTCCCATCTATCGTAACAGGATCTGTTATTACCACGATTGGTTTAACCTTGATTCCTGTCGCTATTGGAAATATGGGAAATAACGTTCCAGAGCCAACTGGTCAAAGTCTCTTGCTTGCAGCTATCACTGTTTTGATTATCCTCTTGATTAACATCTTTACCAAAGGATTTATCAAGTCTATCTCTATTTTGATTGGTTTGGTTGTTGGAACTGCCATTGCTGCTAGCATGGGCTTGGTGGACTTCTCCCCTGTTGCGGCAGCACCGCTTGTCCATGTCCCAACTCCCCTCTACTTTGGAATGCCAACCTTTGAAATCTCATCTATTGTCATGATGTGTATCATCGCAACAGTGTCTATGGTTGAGTCTACTGGTGTTTATCTAGCCTTGTCTGATATCACAAAGGATCCAATCGACAGCACGCGCCTTCGTAACGGTTATCGTGCAGAAGGTCTGGCCGTTCTTCTCGGTGGTATCTTTAATACCTTCCCTTACACAGGATTTTCACAAAACGTTGGTCTGGTTAAATTATCAGGTATCAAGAAACGCCTGCCAATCTACTACGCAGCTGGTTTCCTTATTCTCCTTGGACTCCTTCCTAAGTTTGGCGCCCTTGCCCAAATCATTCCGAGCCCTGTCCTCGGTGGTGCCATGCTGGTGATGTTTGGTTTTGTATCGATTCAAGGGATGCAAATCCTCGCCCGTGTTGACTTTGCTAACAATGAACACAACTTCCTTATCGCAGCAGTTTCAATCTCTGCAGGTGTCGGACTCAACAACAGTAATCTCTTTGTCAGCATGCCGACAGCCTTCCAAATGTTCTTCTCAAACGGAATCGTCGTAGCCAGCCTACTCGCCATTGTCCTCAATGCCGTATTAAATCATAAAAAGAAATAAGAAAAAGAGGTGTGAGCCTCTTTTTTGTGTTATATCCTTACCTGTCTGTCTTCTGACCTTTGGCCTGTGACAAACATGGTAAAGGTTGCTTTGCAGACATTTCTACCTTCTTGATTGGTGATGTCCACATCCACGACACAGGTTGTACGACCTTGATGGACACACTCCCCTTTAATGGTCAACACGTCGTCAAGTTTTCCTGCCTTAAGGTAGTTGATAGAGGATTGGAGTGTCACCCCATCAAGCCCCAGCGAGATAACCACCAAACCACTGATCTGGTCACAAAGGGTGAAGAGATAGCCACCATGGGCATTGCCATAGTAGTTGAGCGACGAGTCCACTACTTTTGTCGTCACCACAACGTGACCATCTCTCATTTGTTCAATTTCGTAATTTTCAAAGGCAGATATAGCGTCAAAATGAAAATCTTTCATCGTTTCCTCCTGATATTTCAAACGACACTATGATACTACTTTTTATAGGACTGTGCAAGGAGAAAGCTCCTAGTCTGGCAAAATTCCGACCTGCTCTACAAAGCGCATAAAGGCTGCCTGTCCTTGTTCCGTTTGCTTATAGACTCCTGCATCCTCCAAAACACGCGCAAAGATAGTACCCACAGAGTCCTTGACGATTTCAAGGGCTTTTTCTTTATCCGCTAGGTCTGGATATTTTGCTTTGAGCTGGTCTGCCCATTCCTGATGATAATCGGCAACTGTATCAGCTTCTCCTACAAGATAGCTGGCGACTTGTTCTACTTCTGCTTTCAGACGTGGTGGCAAGATTGCCAAGCCCATGACCTCAATCAAGCCGATATTTTCCTTCTTGATATGTTGGACATCCTTGTGAGGATGATAGATGCCATCAGGATGTTCTGGTGATGTCTGATTGTCCCGCAAGACTAAGTCCAACTCAAACTGTCCATCGCGTTTACGAGCAATTGGTGTGATAGTGTGATGCAGTGTCTCGTCTGTCTCTGCCAAAATCTGCACTGCAGAATCTGAATACTGACGCCATTCCTGCAAAATCTTGTCAGCTAAGTTGATCAAATCTTCTTTGGAATCCGAAGTCAAACGCAACACTGACATGGGCCACTTGACAATCCCAGCCTTAACCTGCTCAAAACCAGCAAATTGGAAGGTCTTTTGCAAGGGAGCCAATTCCATAGGAAATACGTGACGGCCTCCCTGATAGTGGTCATGAGTCAGAATAGAGCCACCCACAATCGGCAGGTCGGCATTAGAGCCTGCAAAATATCCTGGAAACTGCTCTACGATAGCCAGCAGACGTTCAAAACTCTGACGACTAATGGCCATGGGACGATGCTGGCCATCTAAGAAAATACAGTGCTCATTAAAGTAAGCATAGGGCGAATACTGGAATCCCCA
>CAJZLM010000116.1:0-4493 GCA_916050595.1 Streptococcus mitis
CCTAGAATGTAACTAGGATATTTGAGTTTTTATTTCATAGTTGGAAAAAGAAGTACGTCACGGATAGTAGTAGTATCTGTGAGTAGCATGCAGAGACGGTCGATACCGATTCCCAAACCACCTGTTGGTGGCATACCATATTCAAGGGCTTCGATGTAGTCGTAGTCGATGCCTGTTGCTTCATCATCACCAAGTTCTTTGGCTTTAGCTTGGGCTTCAAAACGGCTAAGTTGATCGATTGGGTCGTTGAGCTCAGTAAAGGCATTACCGTACTCCTTAGTCATGATGAAGAGCTCGAAACGGTCAGTAAAGCGTTCGTCTTCAGGATTCTTCTTAGCTAGTGGAGATACAGCTACTGGATGACCATAGACAAAGGTTGGTTGGATTAAGGTTTCTTCAACAAACTCTTCAAAGAAGGCATTGATGATGTGGCCAACTTCAGTGTAGTGTTTCTCAACTGGAACTTTCTTCTCAGTAGCGATAGCTTTGGCTTCCTCGAAAGTCATGTCTTGCCAGAAATCGACACCAGTAATTTCTTTGATAGCATCAACCATGTGAACACGTTTAAATGGTTCGTTAATCTTGATTTCAGTACCTTGATAGTTGACTGGACCATCGCCTTTAACTGATTTAGCAGCGTGTTGGATAATACCTTCAGTCAAGTCCATGATGTCTTGGAAGTCTGCATAAGCTTGGTAAACTTCGATAGAAGTAAACTCAGGGTTATGAGTAGCATCCATTCCTTCGTTACGGAAGATACGGCCAATTTCATAGACACGTTCCATACCACCAACGATAAGGCGTTTCAAGTGAAGCTCAGTCGCGATACGAAGCACCATGTCAATGTTTTGGGCATTGTGGTGGGTGATAAATGGACGGGCAGCAGCACCACCAGCTTCATTGTGAAGAACAGGTGTTTCGACTTCAAGGAAACCTTTTTGATCAAGGTAACGACGGATTTCAGAAATGATTTTTGAACGAGTGACAAAGCGCTCAAAGCTTTCACGGTTAGAAATCAAGTCAAGGTAACGTTTACGGTAAATTGTTTCAACGTCTGTCAAACCGTGGAATTTCTCAGGAAGTGGGCGGAGTGCTTTAGATAAGTGAGTGATGTGAGTAGCTTTGATAGAGAGTTCTCCCATATCTGTACGCATCACTTCACCTTCGACACCAAGGAAGTCACCAAGGTCTGCTTTTTTGAAGATTTCGTAGTTTTCTTCACCGACAGCATCCTTACGAACGTAAATCTGGATTTGACCTTCGCGGTCTTGAAGGTGGGCAAAACCTACTTTACCTTTACCACGTTTGGTTACCAAGCGTCCTGCGATAGTAGCTGTTTCATTTTTATCATGTAATTGTTCTTTATCGAGGTCGGCATATTTATCTTTTAATTCTTGTGAATTTGCAGTGCGTTCAAAGCGTTTTCCGAAAGGATCGATTCCTTGTTCACGGAGCGCAGCCATTTTTTCACGGCGAACGATCTGCTGGTCATTTAGTTCTTCCATATGTTCTGTTGACATGGGATCCTCCTAGTTTTACTCAAAATTGAATAAGATGAGTCATTTTTGCGATACTCCCATTTTATCATAAATAGCCAAGAAATTCACGGATAATCTTTCAAAACTAAAAAGAACTTGACGCTAAAATCAAGTTCTGTTATTGATAGGAAGTATCATTCCAAGTATCGAGAGTAAATGTTTCAAAATCATGGGTTTCTAGAATGGTCAGGCTGGCATTTGCTAGACCGCCATCTTTACGAAGAAGTGGTTCTTTATAACCTAGAAGAGTACGAAGACTGGCAGTAAGATTGGCACCGTGACCGACAATTAGAATACGCTCAGCTGGACTATCTTTTAATGATTTGATAAATTGGATGGTCCGTTGCGTGGTACTATAGAGGGATTCGGCTCCAAACATTTGAGTGTCAAATTTAGCAAGATTAGATCGGAAAGCTTTGATTTGTTGCGGGTAAATAGCTTCCAAGGTTGCGATTTTCAAACCTTCTAACTTCCCCAGCTGCCATTCACGGAGATTAGAAACACTTTCTAAAGGACAGGGGGTCTGGAGTTGACTTTGGATAATCTCAGCAGATTTGACCGCTCGAGGTAAATCACTTGAATAAATCTGATCGAAAGGAATATCCTTGAGATACTGGCCTAGTCGTTTTAGGGTTTCAATGGATTCAGGAAGAAGGGGAGAATCTCCACTAGCACCTTGAAAGCGTCCTTCTTGGTTCCAGACTGTACGACCGTGGCGGACAAAGTAGAGTTTCATTATTTGCTGTCCTCCAAGATATCTGCAAAGTCGGCCTTTACAAAGCTGGCCAAGTCTTGTGGCGCTACGATAATGCTGTGACCAACTTCCCCAGCAGAGACAATCATTTGATCCAAGTCTAGAGCGATTTTATCGATAAAAATGGGATAATTGTGTTTCTGACGAATGCCAACTGGATTATTTGCTCCATGAATGTAACCAGTTGTTTTTTCCAAGTCCTTTTGGGGAATCATGCTCACTTTTTTATTGCCAGAAATTTTGGCTAGTTTCTTTTCAGACAAGTGTTGGGTGATAGGGACAATTCCGATAATCGGTCCTGTTTTATCTCCCAAAAGAGCCAAGGTTTTGAAAATCTGATCTCGTTCATAACCTTGAGGAAGCTCTCCTTCTAGGGCATTGATTTGAATCCCCTGATGTGGGATACTTGCTTTAGACAGGATTTGTTCCACCAATGTTTTTTTGATTTTAACTTTTTTTGCCATTATTTATACTTATCCTCCAATTGGCTCATCCAAATACCAAGCCAGATTCCCAGTGCAAAGAAGAAGGCGATGATGACATACCCGACAAGAGAAAGGCCTGTGTATTGGATACTTTCAGCGTTTCCTGCATTTGGAATCAAAATCAAAAGGGTACTTGATAGGACGATACCGATGATGAAATGATAGACGCGTGAGTGGTAGTTGTTTAAGGCATAATCCATCAATTTTGAAAAAATGATGAGAGTTGCACCTGCACCAATTCCAATCGGGAAGAAGGTTCCCAAGAGGTCAAAGGTTTTAAAACCAGTCAACATAGGAGCATAGAGGCCCAAAATCAAAAGTAGATTTGATGGACTGAGGCCAGGAACCAATACACCCAGAGCCAATAGTGCCCCTGCTAGGATGAAGTTAAGGAAGCTGGCACTTAAGGTTCCAACGACAAAATTTAAGGCATAGAGACCTAGTCCAGAAATGATAAAGGTTGCCCAGAACCAAGCCAAATCAATCTTGTCTCGGTCAGATTCTCGAGTTGATTCTTTGAGGAGGCTAGGAACAGTACCAATGATGGCACCCGCAAAGCTCCATAAGACAAAGACCTGATAATTTTCAAGCAGGTATTCAATCGGGTAGGAAAATAATCCGATTCCCAGAAGCATACCGATGGCAACTGGAATAAAGTACAAAACATTTTCTTTAAAGTCTTTAAAGGGATGGGCCAGAAAGCCAATCATTCGTTCATAAATTCCTAAGATTGCTGCTAGAACCCCTCCGGAAATTCCCGGTAAGATAAATCCAAGAGCAATGACAATCCCTTTAATAACACGTGCTAACCATGAAAGCATATTTTTCCTCCAACTATTTCTATTTCAAAAAATCCTTACTATATTGTATCACAATCAAACACAAAAAGAAAAAGCAAATGCTAAACAAATGCTTTTAAGGTTTTAAAAAGAGTTTTCTAAAGGTTTCTTCTTTGTTTTTGAAGGAAGAGATGACGTTTATATCCAAATCGTGGTCAAAGCCAGCAATTTTCCCTTTAGAAGTGTATTGGTGAATGTCGTAATCTAAACCAGTCTTAGGAGTTGATTCGTAAAATCCTGAGTCAGAACCATAGGAAGGAATCCAAACAGACGTAAACTTGTCTGTATCAATACTGTGTTCTTCCATGAAGTAGACCCCAACGTAGATGCCGATATTTTTTGCACCAAGTGATTCTAGTTTTGCTCTAAAGGCTTCAACACCTTCGTTCATATTGGACATGGTTTTTTCTTCCACGTCTAGCCAATAGTAACTTGGACTGTATGGAGAAGAGGCGTTATAGAATACCTCAGCAGCTTTTTCCATCTCCTGGACATTTTTTCCGGCTACATAGGCATAGACACCAACTGGGACATTTCGTTTTTGAAACTCAGTGATATGGGTTTTAAAGGCCTTATCAACACCATTAACATAGGCAGCATCGTTCTCTTTGGACGTTTGAGCGCCACTATGGACGCGAACAATAGCTCCAGAAATGTTTTGGGACAGAGTATCGTAATTAATTTCCTCAGGACGCTGCCAACCAGAAACATCAATTACCGGTTTATCTATATTGTGTAGCGCTTGTGTTTCTACTTGCGCGATATTTGACTTTGTTTTTACAGGATGGTCCTCAAAACGAGGGCGATTCAGGATTAAAATGAAAATCATAATCCCAAAAAAACCAAACAAAATAAGCGGATTTATTTTCTTTCTCAT
>CAJZLM010000117.1:0-4486 GCA_916050595.1 Streptococcus mitis
TGCCCAAGCTAAAGAGCTGGCTAAAGTACCAGCTGTGGCATCGGATGTTGTGATTAAAGCCAAAGAAAAGGTTGAAAAACCTGTTGTTTACATCCCAGTCTTCCCAGGAACCAACTCAGAATATGACTCAGCCAAGGCATTTGAGAAAGAAGGTGCAGAGGTCAACTTGGTGCCATTTGTGACCTTGAATGAAGAGGCTATTGTCAAGTCGGTTGAAACTATGGTTGACAACATCAGTAAAGCTAACATTCTCTTCTTTGCAGGTGGCTTCTCAGCTGCGGACGAACCAGATGGTTCAGCTAAGTTTATTGTCAATATCCTTCTTAATGAAAAAGTGCGTGTAGCCATTGATAGCTTTATCGCTCGTGGTGGCTTGATTATCGGTATCTGTAATGGATTCCAGGCCTTGGTCAAATCAGGTCTTCTTCCATACGGAAACTTTGAAGATGCTAGCAGTACTAGTCCAACCCTCTTCTACAATGATGCCAACCAACACGTGGCCAAGATGGTAGAAACTCGCATTGCCAATACCAACTCACCATGGTTGACTGGTGTGCAAGTGGGTGATATCCACGCCATTCCTGTTTCGCACGGTGAAGGGAAATTTGTCGTGACAGCTGAGGAATTTGCAGAGCTCCGTGACAATGGACAAATCTTTAGCCAATACGTGGACTTCGAAGGCAAACCAAGTATGGATTCTAAGTACAATCCGAATGGTTCTATCCATGCCATCGAAGGAATTACCAGCAAGAACGGCCAAATCATTGGTAAAATGGGACACTCAGAACGTTATGAAGACGGTCTTTTCCAAAATATCCCAGGAAATAAAGACCAGCACCTGTTTGCGTCGGCGGTTAAATACTTTACTGGAAAATAAGACTTGCAGATGTTTTAATAGATAGTATCAGTAATGTAAAAGTCATGTAGATTTAGCTCTTGGTGCTACACAAATAAAAATTAGGTATATAAAATGACATACGAAGTAAAATCTCTTAATGAAGAATGCGGTGTTTTCGGTATCTGGGGACATCCAGATGCTGCTAAATTGACCTATTTTGGTCTCCATAGTCTTCAGCACCGTGGTCAAGAGGGGGCAGGAATCCTTTCCAATGACCAAGGGAAATTAAAGCGGCATCGTGATATGGGTCTTCTATCAGAAGTCTTCAGAAACCCTGCTAACTTAGATAAATTGACGGGGACTGGTGCGATTGGGCATGTGCGTTACGCGACTGCTGGCGAAGCTTCTGTAGATAATATCCAGCCTTTCCTTTTTCGTTTTCACGATATGCAGTTTGGTTTGGCTCATAATGGAAATCTGACCAATGCAGCCTCTCTCAAGAAAGAACTAGAACAAAGAGGAGCGATTTTCAGCGCGACTTCGGACTCGGAAATCTTGGCCCACCTCATTCGTCGCAGTCATAATCCTAGCCTGATGGGCAAAATCAAGGAGGCGCTCAGTCTAGTTAAAGGTGGCTTTGCCTATATCTTGCTGTTTGAAGATAAGTTAATTGCTGCTCTTGACCCCAATGGTTTCCGTCCGCTTTCTATCGGGAAAATGGCCAACGGAGCAGTGGTTGTTTCATCTGAAACCTGTGCTTTTGAGGTTATTGGTGCTGAATGGATTCGTGATTTGAAGCCAGGTGAGATTGTGATCATTGATGACAAGGGAATCCAGTATGATAGCTATACAGATGATACCCAGTTAGCAATCTGTTCTATGGAGTATATCTATTTTGCTCGCCCTGATTCTAACATTCATGGTGTCAATGTTCATACGGCACGTAAACGTATGGGTGCTCAATTGGCGCGTGAATTCAAGCATGAGGCGGATATCGTGGTCGGTGTGCCCAATTCTTCCCTCAGCGCGGCTATGGGATTTTCTGAAGAGTCCGGGCTACCAAATGAAATGGGCCTCATCAAGAACCAATACACCCAACGTACCTTTATCCAACCGACTCAAGAATTACGGGAGCAAGGGGTGCGGATGAAACTCTCTGCTGTTTCAGGCGTTGTAAAAGGCAAGCGTGTGGTTATGATTGATGACTCTATTGTACGTGGAACAACCTCTCGTCGGATCGTTCAACTCTTGAAAGAAGCGGGTGCGACTGAGGTTCACGTTGCCATTGGTAGTCCAGCGCTAGCTTATCCATGCTTCTACGGGATTGATATCCAGACCCGTCAGGAGCTGATTGCGGCCAATCATACGGTCGAAGAAACTCGTCAAATCATTGGAGCGGACAGTCTGACATACCTTTCTGTTGAAGGTTTGATTGAGTCGATTGGGATTGAAACAGATGCGCCAAATGGCGGTCTCTGTGTCGCTTACTTTGACGGTGACTACCCAACACCTCTCTATGACTATGAAGAAGATTATCGTAGAAGTTTGGAAGAAAAGACCAGTTTTTACAAATAGATGACAGATTTTCCATTAAAAAAAAAGTAACAAATAGATGACAAATAAGAATGCTTATGCCCCACGTCTCACTACTGACTAAAAGCTAAAGCATTTGTCAGTAGACGCTTTCTCCTATGGGACCAAAGCTAGAGACCTGACTAGTATTTTTAGATAAAATAATTGTTTATCTAAAAATACGTCGCAGTCTTTCCCAAAAAAAGAAAAGGAAAAATAAAATGGCAAATAAAAATGCGTACGCTCAATCTGGTGTGGATGTTGAAGCGGGTTATGAAGTTGTTGAACGGATCAAAAAGCACGTGGCTCGTACGGAGCGTGCAGGTGTCATGGGAGCTCTTGGTGGCTTTGGTGGTATGTTTGACCTTTCAAAGACTGGGGTTAAAGAACCCGTCTTGATTTCAGGAACTGATGGTGTCGGAACCAAGCTCATGCTGGCTATCAAGTACGACAAGCACGATACCATCGGTCAGGACTGTGTGGCCATGTGTGTCAACGATATCATTGCTGCAGGTGCGGAGCCACTCTATTTCCTTGACTACGTAGCGACAGGGAAGAATGAGCCAGCTAAACTAGAGCAAGTAGTTGCTGGTGTAGCAGAAGGTTGTGTGCAGGCAGGTGCTGCCCTCATAGGTGGGGAAACAGCTGAAATGCCTGGCACGTACGGCGAAGATGACTATGACTTGGCTGGCTTTGCGGTCGGTGTGGCTGAAAAATCTCAAATCATTGACGGTTCAAAGGTGGCAGAGGGAGATATTCTCCTTGGACTTGCTTCAAGTGGGATTCATTCCAATGGCTACTCTCTCGTCCGTCGTGTCTTTGCGGATTACACAGGTGAGGAAGTCCTGCCAGAATTGGAAGGCAAGAAACTCAAGGAAGTTCTTCTTGAGCCGACTCGTATCTATGTCAAGGCTGTCTTGCCGCTCATCAAAGAAGAGTTGGTCAACGGCATTGCCCACATCACTGGTGGTGGCTTTATCGAAAATGTCCCTCGTATGTTTGCAGCTGAATTGGCTGCTGAGATTGAAGAAGACAAGGTTCCAGTGCTTCCAATCTTCAAAGCTCTTGAAAAATATGGTAAAATCAAACACGAAGAAATGTTTGAAATCTTCAATATGGGTGTGGGGCTTATGCTTGCAGTTAGTCCTGAAAATGTAGATCGTGTCAAGGAATTGTTGGATGAACCAGTCTATGAAATTGGTCGCATCGTCAAGAAAGAAAACGAAAGTGTCATCATCAAATGAAAAAAATAGCGGTTTTTGCCTCTGGTAATGGCTCAAATTTTCAGGTGATAGCGGAACAATTTCCAGTAGAGTTTGTCTTTTCAGACCATCGTGACGCCTATGTGCTCGAACGTGCAGACAAGCTCGGCGTTCTGTCCTATGCTTTTGAACTCAAGGAGTTTGAGAGCAAGGCAGACTACGAAGCAGCCATTGTCGAACTATTGGAAGAACATCAGATTGCCTTGGTTTGCCTAGCAGGCTACATGAAAATCGTTGGGCCAATCTTATTGGCAGCTTATGAAGGCAGGATTATCAACATTCATCCAGCCTACTTGCCAGAATTTCCAGGAGCTCATGGGATTGAAGATGCTTGGAATGCTGGCGTTGCTGAGAGTGGCGTGACCATTCATTGGGTGGATTCAGGTGTGGATACAGGAAAGGTCATCAAACAAGTACGTGTACCACGACTAGCTGATGATACGATTGATAGCTTTGAAGAACGGATTCATGAAGCGGAGTATAAGTTGTATCCAGAGGTGCTGGATAGCTTGGGAGTGGAGAGAAGGTAAATTTTGAATAATAAAGCTGTTAAGACTTTACTAGATAAAGTTAAAGAATTTGAAGAATTTTTTAATGAGTATGAAAAACAATTTTACCCTAAAGTAATAAAAATTAGAAATAAATTTCTAATTAACTTAATTGTATTTATTACTTTAATGTTGGTAAGTTATGGACTCATTTGGTGGAATTTTGGTGATTTGTGTGTTAAGATAGCTTCTCTTATTTTTACTATGTTTTCTTTTGTGTACTTAATTTATCTCAGTCGAAAAATTGATAAAATTTCAGACGGCAA
>CAJZLM010000118.1:0-4409 GCA_916050595.1 Streptococcus mitis
GACAAAGGCCTAGCTGTCAAGAATTTATAGTTATTTTAGTAAAAAGGAGCAGAAAATTTTCATTTTCTACTCCTTTTCTATAGGATTTATACTTCTTTTTCAGAAGTCTTTACTTCAGCTTTTTTGGCAGATTTGATTTGAATGTTACCCTTGCTGGTCATCACTGCCTTGAGGTCTTTTTCGCTTGGATTTTCAAGGTAGTAGTCAGTGATTGCGTCCTCAATATAGTCTTGAATAGTACGACGAAGTGGGCGTGCTCCCATTTTTGGATCATAACCAAGGTCAACCAATTTTTCCTTGACCTTGTCGGTTACATCCAAATGAATGTTGTTGCTAGAAAGACGTTTGTTAACATCTGCAAGCATAAGCTCGACAATCTGAAGGAGGTTATCTTTGCTGAGAGCCTTAAATTCGATAATACCATCAAAACGGTTCATAAACTCTGGGCTAAAGAAGTTACCGAGTTCACCAAGAACAGAGTTGGTACGTCCTTCTCTAGCAGCACCAAATCCAACGCTAGCTTCTGCCTTACCTGTACCTGCATTTGAAGTCATGATGATGATGGCGTCCTTGAAGCTAACGGTACGTCCTTGTCCATCTGTTAAACGACCATCGTCCAAGACCTGGAGGAACATATGCATGACATCTGGATGGGCTTTCTCTACTTCATCCAAGAGAATAAGAGAGTAGGGATTGCGGCGGACTTTTTCAGTTAATTGCCCAGCCTCGTCATAGCCGACATAACCTGGAGGGGCACCGACTAATTTCGCCACACTGTGTTTTTCCATATATTCACTCATATCAAAGCGAATCATGCTGTCAGCAGAACCAAAGAGTTCGATAGCTAATTGTTTGGAAAGTTCTGTCTTACCGACTCCAGTTGGCCCAACGAAAAGGAAACTTCCGATTGGGCGGTTAGGGGTACCGAGACCGACACGATTACGGCGAATAGCCTTGGCAATCTTATCGACAGCATCATCTTGTCCAATAACATGAGACTTGAGGTCTTCGGCTAGATGGATGAGTTGAGATTGTTCTTTCTCTTTCAAATCGCCAACAGGGATATTGGTTTTCTGCTCGATAATATGCTCAATGGTTTTTTCACTGATGATAGGAGTATCTTGGTCTGTGACCTTTTTCTTTTGCATTTCCTTATACTTGGCAATCTGGTCACGGAAGTAGGCGGCCTTCTCAAAATCTTCTTCTCGTGTAGCTTGAGATTTGAGATTTTCAGCCTCAATCAAGCGCTGATCGATCACTTTAGGATCGACAAAATTCAAGGTCAAGTTCATCTTAGAACCAGCTTCATCTAGGAGGTCAATGGCCTTGTCAGGCAAGAAGCGATCTTGGATGTAGCGATTGGACAGAGTTGCAGCTGCTTCAATTGCAGCATCGGTATACTGAACGTGGTGGTAGTCTTCGTATTTCTTTTGAATGCCTTTGAGGATAGTGATTGTTTCTTCCACTGTTGGTTCATCGACCTTAACAGGTTGCATACGGCGTTCTAGGGCAGCATCTTTTTCAATGATGCGGTATTCATTGAGGGTAGTTGCACCGACCAGTTGCAGTTCCCCACGAGCAAGGGCTGGCTTGAGGATATTTCCTGCATCCATATTGCCATCGCCCGCAGATCCAGCACCGACAATTTCATGGATTTCATCGATAAAGAGGATAATGTCCTCACGTTTGCGAATTTCTTCCATGAGTTTTTGCATGCGTTCTTCAAATTGTCCACGGATACCCGTTCCTTGAACTAGGCTAACCACATCCAGACGGATGACTTGTTTACCTTGGAGTTTATGTGGAACATCGCCATCAACAATTTTCTGAGCTAAACCTTCGACAACGGCAGTTTTTCCGACACCAGGTTCACCGATAAGAACAGGATTATTCTTGGTTCTACGATTGAGAATCTCGATGACACGGATAATCTCATCGTCGCGTCCAATAACAGGGTCGATATCGCCACGACGAGCAATCTCAGTTACATTGATACCAAATTCTTCCAGTAGGCCTTTTTCTTGGCTTGGTGGAGGAGTTTGAGCAGGTCCACGATTTTGGGAACCATAACCGCCATTTCCACCGTAACCTCCACCTGATTGGGTTGGGGGAGTCGGAGGAGTATTGTTAGAAGGCCTGAAATTGTTTAGGTCATTGAAGAAATCACCAAAGGGATCAAAGTCACGATTGTTCAGATCCGTAATACCTTTAAAGAGGCTATTGTTAGGATCTGTCTTGATAATCTTATAGCAGTTTTGACAGAGGTCAATTTGTTTTTGCTTTCCATTGAGATTGGTATAAAGATGAATCGTTGAGTCATTGATTTTACAGTTTTGACAAAGCATACATCTACCTCATTTCTTTATTTAGCCTGACCTGTTTAATGGTCAAAAATAGTCAAATTTCTATACTCTCATTATAACAGGATTGGGGTGTAAAGCAAGTAAAAAGATTGCAGCTTTGAGAAGTTGTTACAATGAAGAACTTTGTGGATTTGGACTATAAAAAAATCCTATTTGTGAGACAAAAAGGATTTTGGTTAGACATGCAGGGTGTAATCCCAGCTTGTTTTGTATTAGTAAAGAAGTTCGTAAATTTCCATTGCAATCAAGTCAATGCTATCAAACGTATAAGTTTCGCGAGCTTCGACATCACGAAGGGTAAAGATTGAGCCGTTTTCTTCGTCGTGACTGTATGCAACTTCTGCAACAACAACTCCTTCGCGTTCAAAATTACGTTTTAAATTTCCGCCGTCTTTTGCCATTGCTTCAAGGCGGTTGATGATTCTAACCAAATGTGATTCCATTTTGATTCTCCTTCATTTCTTATCGTTACTATTTTACCATAAAGGAGGCCAACTTGCCTAGAAAAAACTAAGATTTCTCGCTAATTCTACTAGCTTAAAGTTTTTTTGAATAAATTAGACAAAAGATTTGAATTTTAATTCAATTGATGTTATAATCATACAGTATTCTATTTTAGAAAGCAGTGTGACTATGAATTTTTCTTTTTTACCTAAGTATTTACCTTATTTTAACTATGGGGCTGTTGTGACGGTTCTCATTTCTATCTGTGTTGTCTTTTTGGGAACTATTTTGGGTGTTGTCTTGGCTTTTGGGCAACGTTCAAAGTTTAAACCGCTTGTTTGGCTAGCCAACTTGTACGTTTGGATTTTCCGCGGGACGCCAATGATGGTTCAGATTATGATTGCCTTTGCTCTTATGCATATCAATGCTCCGACTATTCAGGTTGGGATTTTAGGTGTTGACCTTTCTCGTCTGATTCCAGGGATTTTGATTATTTCTATGAACAGTGGTGCTTATGTTTCTGAGACTGTTCGGGCTGGGATTAATGCGGTTCCTAAGGGGCAGTTAGAGGCGGCCTATTCTTTAGGGATTCGTCCTAAAAATGCGATGCGCTATGTGATTTTGCCACAAGCTATCAAAAATATTTTGCCAGCATTGGGGAACGAATTTATCACTATTATCAAGGATAGTTCCCTCTTATCAGCTATCGGTGTCATGGAGTTGTGGAATGGGGCTACAACAGTTTCTACAACAACCTATCTACCTTTAACACCACTTTTATTTGCAGCCTTTTACTACTTGATTATGACCTCTATTTTGACAGTAGCCTTGAAAGCTTTTGAAAAACGTATGGGACAAGGAGATAAGAAATAATGACAGAAACCTTGATAAAAATTGAAAATTTACATAAATCCTTTGGAAAGAATGAAGTATTGAAGGGCATCAACCTCGAGATTAAAAGAGGAGAAGTTGTCGTTATCATCGGTCCTTCGGGGAGCGGGAAATCTACCTTGCTTCGCTCTATGAATTTGTTGGAAGAAGCAACTAAAGGGAAGGTTATCTTTGAGGGAGTCGATATTACGGACAAGAAGAATGACCTCTTTGCCATGCGTGAGAAGATGGGCATGGTTTTCCAACAATTCAATCTCTTTCCTAATATGACTGTGATGGAAAATATCACCTTGTCTCCTATCAAGACCAAAGGTGAAAGTAAGGAAGTTGCTGAGAAGAGAGCCCAAGAACTTTTGGAAAAAGTTGGTTTACCAGATAAGGCAACTGCTTATCCACAGAGTTTGTCAGGTGGCCAGCAACAACGGATTGCTATTGCGCGTGGGTTGGCTATGGAACCAGATGTTTTGCTCTTTGACGAGCCAACTTCAGCCTTGGATCCTGAAATGGTAGGTGAGGTATTGGCTGTTATGCAAGACCTTGCCAAGTCAGGGATGACTATGGTTATCGTAACACATGAGATGGGATTTGCCCGTGAGGTGGCAGATCGTGTCATCTTTATGGCAGACGGTGTGGTTGTTGAAGACGGAACACCAGAACAGATTTTTGAACAAACCCAAGAACAACGGACTAAAGATTTCTTGAGTAAGGTTT
>CAJZLM010000119.1:0-4393 GCA_916050595.1 Streptococcus mitis
CATGAAGATGTATTCACAAGCGCAAATTCCGAGGAAATCAAGAAAACTTAAGCCACTAACTCTTGAAGATAAATCCTATAATCATGTGCTATCTAAAGAGAGAATCAAGGTTGAGAATATTTTGGCCAAAGTAAAAACGTTTAAAATGTTTTCAACAACCTATCGAAATCGACGTAAACGATTTGGATTACGAATGAATTTGATTGCTGGAATTATCAACTGTGAACTAGAATTCTAGTTTCGCAGGAAGTCTAATAAAAAACTTTGTTCTCTAGAAACCATCGTGTGGCTAGCTAGAGTGCAAAGTTTTTTTGAGTCTGGAACATGAAAACAGCAGTTGATTTGAAGAAACAAAAAAGAACAGTCGAAACTGTTCTTTTTTATCATTATTTGAGACCGTATTTTTTGTTGAAACGATCCACGCGTCCATCTGCTTGAGTGAACTTTTGACGTCCAGTGTAGAATGGGTGTGAGTCTGATGAAATTTCCACACGGATCAATGGGTAAGTTTCGCCTTCGAACTCAACTGTTTCGTTAGAGCGTTTTGTTGAACCGCTAAGGAATTGGTAACCAGTAGTTGTGTCCATGAAGACAACTGGGCGATATTCTGGATGGATATCTTTTTTCATTTTGCAATATTTCCTTTCTGCCATGGTCTCTTTGCGAGCCATAGATTGTTACCATACTAGTCTATCAGATTCTGAAAAGTTTGGCAAGTATTTTATCAGTTTTTAAGCAAGTTTTTTAACTTTTGGTAGATGATTTCGTTTTCTTCTAGGCTATAGGAATTAGCACCACTTGCTAAAGGATGGCCTCCACCATCATGTTCCTTGGCGATTTCATTGATAGGATGGATTTTACTGCGTAAGCGAACTCGGTAGTGGCCATCAGCCTGCTCCACAAAAATCCCCCAGAGACTCACACTGTCAATGCGTCCAGGTGCACCGACAATAGCTGCAGTTTCAGCATCGGTAACATTGAATTGTTTCAAGACTTCTTGACTCAGGATAACGCGAGCTGCACCATTTTCATCCACTTCCAGATGGTCGTAGATGTAGCCTTGAAGTTTTGCAATTTTGTAGCTCATAGTGTCCATTTTGCGAGTGAGAGCCGCAAAGTCAAAGTTATGTTCTCTCAAATAAGCAGCAAGGCGGAGGGTGCGTGCAGTCGTAGAAGGATAAAGGAAGCGACCTGTATCACCGACAATTCCTGCAAAGAGCAACTCAGCAGCGCGATCTGACAAGGTCAGTTGAGTTGTTTCTGCAAATAAGGTAATCATCTCGCTAGCGCTGCTTGAACTAGTATCCACCCAAGACAGGTCACCGTATACATCATCATTTGGATGGTGGTCAATCTTAATGAGAAAATCACCTTGACTATAGCGCTTATCATCGATACGAGCAGTATTCGCCGTATCACAGACGATGACAAGGGCGCCTTGGTAGGCACTATCTTCAACAAGATCCATTTCAGCCATCCAAGTAAGAGTTGGTTCATCAAAACCAACTGCTTTGATAGTTTTTTCTGGGAAATGATGTTTGAGAAGAGCTTTCAATCCCACCTGACTTCCCAAGGCATCAGGGTCTGGTTTCATATGACGATGAATGATAATCGTGTCGTATTCTTTAATTTTTTCTAAAATTTGATGGCAAATGTCCATAAATAACCTCAATTCTTTCTCATTTCATTGTAGCACAAGAATTTTTATTTTTAAAATGAAAAAGATGTGATATAATGGAGAAAGATAAATTGAGGAGGATGATATGGCATTAGCAAAAATTGTATTTGCCAGTATGACCGGTAATACCGAAGAAATTGCAGATATTGTAGCAGACAAATTACGTGACTTGGGCTTGGATGTCGATGTTGATGAATGTACAACTGTTGACGCTTCAGACTTCTTGGAAGCAGACATCGCTATCGTTGCGACCTATACTTATGGTGATGGAGAATTGCCAGATGAGATGATGGACTTCTACGAAGACTTAGCAGATCTCAACTTGAATGGTAAAATCTACGGAGTGGTTGGGTCAGGAGATACCTTCTACGATGAATTTTGTAAGGCTGTAGATGACTTTGACCGCGTTTTTGTTTCAACAGGGGCAGAAAAAGGTTCAGAGTGTGTTAAAGTTGATCTTTCTGCTGAGGAAGAAGACATTGAACGTTTAGAACAATTCGCAGAAGAATTGGCTGCTAAAGTAGGATAAGTATAAAACTGCGCTGATACAATCAATCAGTGCATTTTTTTATCGTGAGTTGGGATTTTACTAGCCTATTTGGTGGCTTTTTGATACAATAATTCAAATAAAGGAGGAGACTGTATGGATTTAGATATTATTCGTCAAGAAATTGATCAAATCGACGACCAAATTGTTAAACTGTTAGAAGAACGAATGCATTTGGTTGAGGGTGTAGTTGCTTATAAGAAAGCATCAGGGAAACCGATTTTAGATACTAAGAGAGAAGCAGTTATTTTTGAAAAGGTCAGAAATCGAGTAGAGGACAAGCGCTATCAGGAGACTATTGTCGCAACATTTTCGGACATACTCAAACGTTCGCGTGATTATCAGGATCAAAACATCAAATGAAAAAAGAACAATTTTATCCGCTAGGAATTTTTCTAGCTGCCATGGTGGGTGGATTGGTTCGCTATCTAGTTTCCACTTGGTTACCAGCCAGTCCAGACTTTCCTTGGGGAACCCTTCTTGCTAACTATCTAGGCATTTTCTGCTTGGTTTATCTTGTCAAGGGTTATCTGGTCTATAAGGGGACTAGTAAGGGCTTGGTTTTAGCACTAGGTACAGGTTTTTGCGGAGGTTTAACAACCTTTTCTAGTCTCATGCTTGATGCTGTGAAACTACTTGATACAGGGCGCTATGTTAGCTTAGTATTGTATCTCATTTTAAGCGTTGGTGGAGGCCTGCTCTTGGCTTACTATTTGGGGAGGAAGAAATGGTAATGGTCTATCTTGCAATTGCTTGTGGCTTAGGAGCGCTCGTACGGTATTTCTTTTCCCGCTATAATCAAGCTTCTAAATTGCCCCTCGGAACGCTTATAGCCAATCTTTTGGGTTGTTTTTTGATTGGATTATTTTACAATCATGTGGAGTCCAAGGAAGTCTATGCTATTCTAGCAACAGGATTTTGTGGCGGTTTGACAACTTTTTCGACCTTGAATGATGAACTTCAAAGACTGTTAAGTGATAAGAAGGTATTTTATAGCTACCTAGCCTTAACCTACCTAGGTGGTTTAGTAGCGATTTTTTTAGGAATTCTGCTATAAATTTCTTTACTTTTTTGTGGAAATTTGGTAAACTGTATCTTGTGTGTAATGGACGCACAAAAATACAGTTTATCCGCTGAGGAAGGTTCCTCAAGATTGACAAAGATAGGAGAATAAAATGAATCCATTAATCCAAAGCTTGACTGAAGGTCAACTTCGTACAGATATCCCATCATTCCGTCCTGGTGACACTGTTCGTGTACACGCGAAAGTTGTCGAAGGTAACCGTGAACGTATCCAGATTTTTGAAGGTGTTGTTATCGCACGTAAAGGTGCTGGCATCTCAGAAAACTACACAGTTCGTAAAATCTCTAACGGTGTAGGTGTTGAGCGTATCTTCCCAATCCACACTCCACGTGTTGAAAAAATCGAAGTTGTTCGTTACGGTAAAGTACGTCGTGCGAAATTGTACTACTTGCGTGCTCTTCAAGGTAAAGCAGCTCGTATCAAAGAAATCCGTCGTTAATTCGACTAAAAAACTCTGCTTTTTCAGCAGAGTTTTTATCTAGCTCCCTTAGTTCAATGGATATAACAACTCCCTCCTAAGGAGTAGTTGCTGGTTCGATTCCGGCAGGGGGCATCTAAATCAACAGGAAAAAGCCTTGATTTATAAGGCTTTTTTGCTTGTCTATAACTGATTTGCCCCATCATTTGCCCCACATTTTTTTATGAGCAATCTTTCCAGACATCTCTGATTACGAAAAACAAAAAAGCTATCCTACCTTTGCAAATTTGGATAAGATAGCGGAATATTTTAATGCAACTCCAACCCAACTATTTGGAACTAGTAAAGAGATTGAATTAGAAAAGAGTGTTCTTGAATCGAATGAATACTCTGATAAAGTAAGTGAAATTTTAAAAGCTGTCAAATACATCGAAGATTTTCTAGAAACTGATGGACAGTACTTAGAGGATTTACTTTACCTAACAAGAGGCAACCAACTATACACAGAAGATGGAAAAGAGTTGTATATTGATCCAACTTCTCAGAAAAGAACACTTCATACCCAATATGAACCTGGTTTTATTGAAGCAAGAGATAAATCTCCACTAGAGCTCTTAATTGAAAATAAGGAATTGTTTGATAAATAGAAAAAGCGAGGATAACCTC
>CAJZLM010000120.1:0-4392 GCA_916050595.1 Streptococcus mitis
ACAAATTTCTAAATGGTTTAAAAATTTTAAAGTCTGTCAAGTTTTTTTCTTGACACCTGTCATAAATCTGCTATAATAGAACATGTGCTAAATAGCTCAGCTATTTCACCGAAATAAAAAATAAGAAAAGAGACTTTAAAAATGGCAGTTAAAATCCGTTTGACTCGTATGGGTTCTAAGAAAAAACCTTTCTACCGTATCAACGTAGCAGATTCACGTTCACCACGTGACGGACGTTTCATCGAAACAGTTGGAACTTACAACCCACTTGTTGCTGAAAACCAAGTAACTTTGAAAGAAGACCGCGTTCTTGCATGGTTGGCTGATGGAGCTCAACCTTCAGATACAGTTCGTAACATCCTTTCAAAAGAAGGCGTATTGAAGAAATTCCACGATTCTAAATTCTCAAAATAAGTTTAAAGTAGGTTGACAGATGGATACGATTGAAAATCTCATTATTGCGATTGTGAAACCCTTGATTTCACAACCAGATGCCTTAACTATCAAGATTGAAGATACACCAGAATTTTTGGAGTATCACTTGGATCTTGACCAAAGCGATGTGGGTCGTGTAATCGGTCGTAAGGGTCGCACTATTTCTGCGATAAGAACGATTGTCTACTCTGTCCCAACTGAAGACAAAAAAGTAAGAATCGTTATTGACGAAAAATAAGAAGGGCGGGACGAATGTCTCGCTTTTTTGCGAGAAGTGTAAAATTGCAGCCATTAAGTACCAACATGAACGTGATTTGGAAGGCTTTTTAAAGGGGGACTGGAAAAGAATGAACATTGATTGTATTTTAAACATAGATTGGGCAATGTACATTGATTGGTTATTGCGAATTTTACAGATTTCGACTTTTATAGGTGTAATTTTAAAAATTAGTTTTCAGAATAAGGCCTATATCAATAATATCGAAATTCAGGTAATTAAACCAATCGAATTTGATTCCTTACATACGAGATTTCATCATATATATGAGTTTAAACATGATGAAAATGATAAACATTATAACCATTTGATTTTTTATCCAAAGGAAGTTGATATTGAAATTATAGAATTTTATTCTTTAATCTATGATTCAAAAAGTAATCGTTTAGTTGATAATGATAAACTGCATACAGTTAAAAATTTAAAGAATTATACATGCTTATTGATTCATACAAATTTACCAGAGAATATGCCTAGTTTAAGAATGAAATGGAAAACAAGTCAGGGTGAAATTGGCGAGTATACATTTTATAGTAATATGTATAATGGGAATGTGAATATCTCATCTTTCAAATATAAATTAACATTAAAGAGGAAACTATTAGCACTTTTTGGACTATAGCGACCCCTCTATGTATCTTCCTCCAACTTGAGAAAATCCTTGGAACGTGATAAAATAAAGGATAAGGATTTTTTATAATTCATTATACAGAATGAGTGGATTTCTTTATGAAGAGGTTTGAAGTATCTACAAAAATTGGTAATCTCTCTGTTACTTATCAAAAGCAAAAGAAAGTGCTAGTTTGTCTAAACGGAGCAGGTTTACTACCAAGTTATGAAAATTTTTCACTTATACTTGAAAAACTTCCTCCTACAATTGGTTATTTGACAATTGATTTTCCGAACACAGGTAGGAGTCCGATTCATGACCAAGCTGGAAAAAATCTAGATAATCTTGTAGATGCGGTTTATGAAGTACTTGAAGAATTAGGGATTTCTGAATATATACTTTGTGCACATAGTTTGAGTGGAATTTTAGCTTGCAAATTACTCAAGAAACCAATTAAGTGTCAGGCTTTAGTAGCAATTGAACCGACAACTAAAAAAGTCATGTTTGCTGATTTTTCAGAAAATCCTTGTCCAGAAATGGAAGAGCAGATGAGGCTGATTGACGAGTATGGTCCTGAACTTTATTTTAAGAACTTAACTCAAGCAACATTTAGCCCTGAAACTAATAAAAAAATCTGGGAAATAATGCAAGAAAAAGGTTCAGAGTTGGAAAATCAAGATTCAGGATTTCAGATATCTGGAGAGATTACTGAGGAAGATTTTGAGAATGTATCTATAGAATCTTATATCCCTGTATTTATCTTTTGTCAGCCTTATAGAGCAAAAGAGTACAGAGAATCAGAATATTGGACTTCCAATACTAAACTCATTTTAGGAGGGAGTAACCATTATTTACAATGGTCAGAATCAGAAAAAATTGCGACTATTATTCGAGAATTGTCAGAATAAGATGGAAAGAAGGAGACTATAGGAGACAAGATGAACTACTTTAATGTTGGGAAAATCGTCAATACGCAGGGATTGCAAGGTGAGATGCGAGTCTTGTCTGTGACAGATTTTGCAGAAGAACGGTTTAAAAAAGGTGCTGAGCTGGCCTTGTTTGATGAAAAAGATCAGTTTGTCCAAACAGTGACCATCGCTAGCCACCGTAAACAGAAGAACTTTGACATTATAAAATTCAAAGATATGTACCATATCAATGCTATTGAAAAGTACAAGGGATATAGTCTCAAGGTTGCTGAGGAAGATTTGAATGACCTAGACGATGGTGAATTTTATTATCACGAGATTATCGGTTTGGAGGTCTATGAGGGAGACAACTTGATTGGAACCATCAAGGAAATCCTACAACCAGGTGCTAACGATGTCTGGGTAGTCAAGCGAAAAGGCAAGCGTGATTTGTTATTGCCTTATATCCCACCAGTGGTTCTCAATGTTGATATTCCGAATAACCGCGTCGATGTGGAAATCTTAGAAGGGTTAGACGATGAAGATTGATATTTTAACCCTCTTTCCAGAGATGTTTTCTCCACTGGAGCACTCAATCGTTGGAAAGGCTCGAGAAAAAGGGCTCTTGGATATCCAGTATCATAATTTTCGAGAAAATGCTGAAAAGGCCCGCCATGTAGACGATGAGCCCTACGGAGGTAGTCAGGGGATGTTGCTCCGAGCCCAACCTATTTTCGATGCCTTTGACGCTATTGAAAAGAAAAATCCGCGCGTCATTCTCCTCGATCCTGCTGGAAAGCAGTTTGATCAAGCTTATGCTGAGGATTTGGCTCAAGAGGAAGAGCTAATCTTTATCTGTGGGCACTATGAGGGTTATGATGAGCGAATTAAGACCTTGGTGACAGATGAGATCTCCCTAGGCGACTATGTCTTGACTGGTGGAGAGTTGGCGGCTATGACCATGATTGATGCGACGGTACGCCTGATTCCAGAAGTAATTGGCAAGGAGTCTAGCCACCAAGATGATAGTTTTTCTTCAGGCCTTCTTGAATATCCTCAGTACACACGTCCCTATGATTATCGAGGCATGGTTGTCCCAGATGTTCTGATGAGCGGGCACCATGAAAAGATTCGTCAGTGGCGCCTGTATGAGAGTTTAAAGAAAACCTATAAACGCAGACCGGATTTGCTTGAACATTATCAACTGACAGCAGAAGAAGAAAAAATGCTGGCAGAAATCAAAGAAAACAAAGAATAAAGGAGATACCTATGCAAGTAATCAAACGTGATGGAGAAATTGCTGAATTTAATCCAGATAAGATTTACCAAGCTATCTTAAAGGCAGCTCAGACTGTCTATGTATTGACAGATGATTTGCGTCAAAACCTTGCACAAGTCACTAAGAAAGTAGTTTTGGACTTGGAAGAGGCCAAGGTGGAACGTGCTACCATTAGCATGATTCAGTCTATGGTTGAACATCGTTTGCTGGGTGCAGGTTACATTACCATTGCAGAACACTACATTTCCTATCGTCTACAACGTGACTTGGAAAGAAGTGGTTATGGAGATCATATCGCAGTTCATTTACATTTTGAACAAATTCGCTAAGAAAAAAGAGTGGGATGAAGCAACTACATCTCACTCTTTCTTAAATCTATTTTTTTGGGCTGTTTGGACAGTTGAAGGGACAAATCGTAGGCGTTGAATATCGCTTATGCGGATAATACGGGTCACATTTTTAGCAAAATTTTTCACGATAATTTGCTGGCGTTGCTGATCGTATTTGATGATGTCACCTGTAAAACTTGTCTCAGACAAGATAAGGTGAACAGCAGTTTGTTTCTGGATAGCCTCTTCAATAGTGGCTGTAAGGGAGTTGCTTTCAGTATGGTCTGGTTCTTCATGTCCATTTAAAAAGTCATGTATTTTATCTAGAACTTGCTGGAATTTATGTCTCATATTGGCCTCCCTTCTTTTATATCAATATTATATAAAATTTTCCTAAAATCTACAAGATTTTACGAATAAACTAATGAAAGCTAAAAAAGGAGAAGAAAATGGCAGAATTTACATTTGAAATCGAAGAGCACTTGTTGACTCTTTCTGAAAACGAAAAAGGTTGGACCAAGGAAATCAACCGTGTGAGCTTTAATGGTGCTCCT
>CAJZLM010000121.1:0-4377 GCA_916050595.1 Streptococcus mitis
GACGTGTGCTCTTCCGATCTTGATTCAGCGGTTTTTGACTGCTTTAGTAGGAGAAATCAAATAATGAGATATATTACGGTAGAGGATTTATCCTTCTATTATGATAAGGAGCCAGTTCTTGAACATATCAATTATAGTGTTGATAGTGGGGAATTTGTTACCTTGACAGGGGAAAATGGAGCAGCTAAGACGACACTGATCAAGGCCAGTCTTGGAATCCTTCAGCCACGCATTGGTAAGGTGACCATTTCAAAGACAAATACGCAGGGTAAGAAATTGAGAATAGCTTACCTTCCTCAACAGATTGCCAGTTTTAATGCTGGTTTTCCAAGTACGGTTTATGAGTTTGTCAAGTCGGGTCGCTATCCGCGAAAAGGTTGGTTCCGTCGTTTGAATGCTCATGATGAGGAGCATATCAAGGCTAGTTTGGACTCAGTTGGCATGTGGGAACACAGAGACAAACGCTTGGGTTCTCTATCTGGAGGACAAAAGCAGCGAGCGGTAATCGCGCGTATGTTTGCTTCGGATCCAGATGTGTTTATCCTAGATGAGCCGACAACGGGGATGGATGCAGGAAGTAAAAACGAATTTTACGAACTCATGCACCACAGCGCCCATCATCATGGCAAGGCTGTTTTGATGATTACCCATGACCCTGAAGAAGTTAAGGACTATGCGGACCGCAATATTCATCTAGTCCGTAACCAAGACTCGCCATGGCGTTGTTTCAACGTTCATGAGAATGATCAGGAGGTGGGCCATGCTTAGTTTATTATCTTATGACTTTATGCAGCGTGCCTTTCTGGCGGTTATTGCCATGAGTCTTTTCTCGCCGGTATTGGGGACCTTCCTTATCTTACGCCGTCAGAGTTTGATGAGTGATACTCTTAGCCACGTCTCGCTTTCGGGTGTAGCCTTTGGGTTGGTTTTGGGGATTTCTCCGACTATTTCCACTATTGCTATTGTCTTGATTGCGGCGGTCTTTCTGGAGTATCTCCGTACGGTTTACAAGAGCTTTATGGAAATCGGGACAGCTATCCTCATGTCAACAGGTCTGGCTGTTTCTCTGATTGTGATGAGCAAGGGTAAAAGCTCGAGTTCAATGAGTTTGGACCAGTATCTTTTTGGTTCAATCGTGACTATCAGCGAAGAGCAGGTTGTTTCCCTCTTTGTCATTGCGGTGGTTGTTTTGATTTTGACCTTCCTCTTCCTTCGTCCGATGTACATTTTGACCTTTGATGAGGATACGGCCTTTGTGGATGGCTTGCCAGTGCGTACCATGTCCATTCTTTTTAACATGGTGACAGGGGTGGCCATTGCCCTTATGATTCCAGCTGCGGGAGCTCTTCTGGTATCGACTATTATGGTCTTGCCAGCTAGTATTGCCCTGCGATTGGGGAAAAACTTTAAATCAGTTATGTTGCTTGCCAGTGCGATTGGATTTTTGGGAATGGTAGCAGGACTTTACATTTCCTACTATGCAGAAACACCTGCAAGTGCAAGTATTACCATTATTTTTGTAACTGTCTTTTTACTCATTAGTTTAGTAAGACGTTTTATCAAATAGGAGACTAACGTGAAAAAAATTAGCTTATTGCTAGCCAGTCTGTGTGCCTTGTTTTTAGTTGCTTGTTCCAATCAAAAGCAGGCAGATGGCAAACTAAATATCGTGACAACCTTTTACCCTGTCTATGAATTTACCAAGCAAGTCGCAGGAGATACTGCTAATGTAGAACTCCTCATCGGTGCTGGTACAGAACCCCATGAATATGAACCGTCTGCCAAGGCAGTTGCCAAAATCCAAGACGCAGATACCTTCGTTTATGAAAATGAAAACATGGAAACATGGGTACCTAAATTGCTAGATACCCTGGATAAGAAAAAGGTCAAAACCATCAAGGCGACAGGCGATATGTTGCTCTTGCCAGGTGGTGAGGAAGAAGAGGGAGACCATGACCATGGAGAAGAAGGCCATCACCATGAGTACGATCCCCATGTTTGGTTATCCCCAGTTCGTGCCATCAAACTTGTAGAGCACATCCGTGATAGCTTGTCAGCAGATTATCCTGATAAAAAAGAGACCTTTGAGAAGAATGCTGCTGCCTATATCGAAAAATTGCAAGCCTTGGATAAGGCTTATGCAGAAGGCTTGTCTCAAGCCAAACAAAAGAGCTTTGTGACTCAACACGCAGCCTTTAACTATCTTGCCTTGGACTATGGACTCAAACAAGTCGCAATCTCAGGCCTCTCTCCAGATGCAGAGCCATCAGCTGCTCGCTTGGCAGAATTGACAGAGTATGTCAAGAAAAATAAAATTGCCTATATCTACTTTGAAGAAAATGCCTCACAAGCCCTTGCTAACACACTTTCAAAAGAGGCAGGTGTCAAAACAGATGTCCTTAATCCTTTAGAAAGTCTGACAGAAGAGGATACCAAGGCTGGCGAAAACTACATCTCCGTTATGGAGAAAAATCTCAAGGCTCTGAAACAAACAACGGACCAAGAAGGCCCAGCAATTGAGCCTGAAAAGGCAGAGGATACCAAGACAGTCCAAAATGGTTACTTTGAAGATGCAGCTGTCAAGGACCGCACCTTGAGTGACTATGTAGGTAACTGGCAATCAGTTTATCCTTTCCTCGAATATGGCACGTTTGACCAAGTCTTTGACTACAAGGCTAAGTTGACTGGTAAGATGACCCAGGCTGAGTACAAGGCTTATTATACAAAAGGCT
Source organism: Streptococcus mitis (assembly GCA_916050595.1). GTDB lineage: Bacteria > Bacillota > Bacilli > Lactobacillales > Streptococcaceae > Streptococcus > Streptococcus mitis_CY. The sequence continues at coordinate 2,733 of CAJZLM010000121.1, forward strand.
ATCAGACAGATGTGACTAAGATTAATATTACTGATAACACTATGGAATTTGTTCAAGGTGGACAAAGTAAGAAATTCACCTACAAGTATGTTGGTAAGAAAATCTTGACTTACAAGAAAGGCAATCGTGGCGTGCGCTTCCTCTTTGAAGCCACAGATGCAGACGCTGGACAGTTCAAGTATGTTCAGTTTAGTGACCACAATATCGCCCCAGTTAAGGCAGAACATTTCCATATCTTCTTTGGAGGCACAAGCCAAGAAGCCCTCTTTGAAGAAATGGATAACTGGCCAACCTACTACCCAGATAACCTATCTGGACAAGAAATCGCTCAAGAAATGTTGGCGCATTGATGAGAAACCGACTAGTTCATAAGAGCTAGTCGGTTTTTTGGGTACTAGATAGCTAGCTTCATTATAGACCTTTTAGAACTTTAAAAAATAAATAAAACTCTTGAAATATCGGATCTAAGAGAAAAATCTTTAAAATCAAAAAACGTATAGTATCAGGTGTGTAAAAGTTTGATGTTATATCAATTATAAAAGTGGATAGGAAAGTTTTCTGATTATCAGAATTCCTTCCTATCCACTTTTTGAAGATTGTAAGTTAGCTTTATTTTATATAGAATTAGTTTATTTGTTTTATTTATCAAAACCTTGCAAGGCTTTTTGGCGTTCTTCTACTTGACCTTTAGCATCTAGTTTGTTACCACCGTATACAGCTGATTCCCATGATCCGTACATTGGATTTGGGAAGATGATGAATTTTTCACCGAATTCTTTTTGCAATTCTTCAAGTTGTTTATCACGGTCAGATTCAGAAGTCTTAGAAAAATCTGCAAAGTCTACAAGGTTATCACCAAACAATAAGATAAGATTTGTTTTTTCTTGAACTTTTTGGCGACGACCTTCTTTGGATTTTACACCACTTTCTAAGAACATGAGATGATCACGTCCTTGAACAGGAATTCCTTCACTTTCAAGATTTTTAATGGTAGCATCTACTTGATTAGCTGAGCGGTCAGAAATATAGTAGATTTGGACACCGTTTTGATCAGCAAACTGAAGAAAATCCTTGGCGCCTGGGACGGCTTTTGCTGAAGCTTTTTGAACCCAAACATCCCAATTTTCGGGTGTGAATGCTGTACCGTCTTTGACATTTTGTACTTGATAAGGGCTATTATCTAGGACAGTTTCATCCAAGTCTAAAACGATAGAGTAAGGTTTATCTGATTCTGTTTTGAGCAATTCCTTTAGGTGATTTGTTGCAACGTTATAACCCTGTATGTATAAAGCTTTAGTTTCAGCTGATTTTTGATACCAAAGGGTTGACATAGTGTTTTCTCTTGACCGTAGTTGGTCATATGTCAATGTAATCTGATTATCAGATGAGCTATTATTGCTTGTCTGTGTTTCTGTAGACTTTGTTGCACAACTAGCCAATAAGACGACAGAAGCAAGTGCAGAAAGGATTGTAACAGTAGTTTTTGCTGTTTTCATGAAATATCTCCTATTATTAATTTCAATCACTAGTATAGCACGAGGGAAAAGTTAAGGCAAGTTATTCCCTGACTATTGATGTAAATTCTATAGAAGTGAATGTAATGAAAAAAGTGATTACTAACTTGAAATGTAGTTTCACCTCTAAT
>CAJZLM010000122.1:0-4356 GCA_916050595.1 Streptococcus mitis
CTATTTTATTGTATCAAAATTCTCTATAATCAATATTACAAACTGATAAAAAATCAAGAACAGATTGATTGCAGTTTACCTCAGAGACTCTTTTACTTCCTTGCGGAGATTTTCTAGACTGCTGATACCATATTTATCCATAACCTTTGGTAAATTTTCGATGATATCAGGACAGGCATATGGATTGGTAAAGTTGGCTGTTCCAACTCCAATAGCAGATGCTCCTGCCAGATACATTTCTAGGGCTGCTTCAGCCGAATCCACTCCTCCCATTCCAATGATGGGAAGGTCTGTTGTTTGAGCGACTTGGCGGATGAGTTTGAGAGCTACTGGAAAGACTGCTGGACCAGACATTCCACCTGTTCCATTGGCCAAGATTGGTTTTCTGGTTTTGAGGTCAAAGCGCATTCCAACCAGAGTATTGATCATGGTTAAACCACTTGCTCCCGCATCTTCTGCAGCTTTTGCGACAGTAACGATATCGGTCACACTAGGAGTTAGTTTGACATAAACTGGCACATCAGACGCTTCTACAGCTGCTTTCACCACATCATAAGCTAAATCTGGATCTTGACCAATCAAAAGTCCGTGATTACAGTGGTCAACATTGGGACAAGAAATATTGAGCTCAATAGCCTTTACATTGGCTGCCTTGGAAATACCATGAGAAACAGCCGCATACTCTTGTTTTGAAAAACCAGCCACATTAGCAATAATAGGAAGATTTGGATATTCTCTTTCCAGCCAAGGTAACTTTTCAGCCAAAACAACTTCCAAACCAGGATTTTGCAAACCGATTGCATTAAGCATACCAGCGGGTGTTTCTGCTACCCTTGGAGTTGGATTGCCAAAACGGGGTTCAAGGGTTGTCGCCTTGATCATAATAGAACCTAAAAGGTCTAAATCATAGTACTTGGCATACTCTTGACCAAAACCAAAACAGCCTGATGCTGGAATAATCGGATTTTTCAAATCCAAGCCTGGTAGAGAAACTTGTAAACGATTTGTAGTCATGATTTTCTCCTTATAATACAACTGTTCCTGTGCGGAAAACAGGGCCATCTTCACAGACACGTTGGCTGACTGTCTCGCTTTCTGGCACTTTTAGGACGCAGGCATAGCAAGCTCCCATCCCACAAGCCATGCGAGATTCCAGAGATAGATAGGCTCTTGGATGGTCATAAAAGGTTTGATTGATATACTTCATCATTCCAGGCGCCCCACATGAGTAAACAGCATCAAACTGACTTTCTAAATCCTTGATGACTACAGAGACATTTCCCTTAATGCCATAAGAACCATCATCTGTCGTTACAAAGACTTGACCATATTGAGCTAATTCCGTCTCTAAAATAACAGCATCCTTATTAGCAAAACCGAGAACTGTCACTACTTTCACTCCACGCGCATGCAATTCCTTGGCTACTTCAAGCAAGGGCGGAACACCAATCCCCCCACCAACAAGAAGAACCTGGCTCTGCTCATCAAGGTCAGACAAGTCAAAACCATTCCCCTGAGGACCCATCACATCAAGAGTGTCTCCCTGACTTAAGGTTGAGAAAATAGCTGTGCCAGCCCCTTCAATCCGATAAATGAGATGACACTGCTTCTTAACCTTATCAATAGATGAAATCGAAATAGGACGGCGCAAAAGATGGGCATCATCAGGCACACGCAGATGAAGAAATTGGCCTGCTCGCATGGCTTCAACCATTTCCCCTTCTAGGACTAATTCAAAGATTGCTGGCGCGATTTCCTCCTGTGCTACCACCTTCATGGTTTCCAAACGAATTGCACCCAAACGTTTCTTACATGTGGGATTCATGACTTTTCCTCCTTAAATTTTAAGGGGACCAGATAAAGAAAAGACCTTGCTAGTGCAAGGCCTCAGTTAAAATTGTACAACAGAAGAGAGCACACTCAAAAAGTCTCCTCTAGAAAATTGCACTATTCTTTTATCTGACACCTTGTGAGTCTCTCTGGACTCCCCTTAAAGGTTAAATTTTTATTAGTATACTCTTTCAGCTAAAAAAAGTCAAGTAGAAAACGAACATTCTACTTGACCTCACGAGATTATTTTTCACGAATGACTTCGACCTTGTATCCATCAGGGTCTTTGATAAAGTAATAGTTAGGTGCAGTTCCTGGTAGACCATTTGGCTCAGTCACTTCATAGCCTTTTGCACTATGCTCTTGATGAAGAGCTTCAAGATCAGGTGTACTTAGGGCGATGTGGGCAAATCCATCTCCAACCACATAAGGACCGTGATCGTAGTTATAAGTCAACTCCAACTCATAGTCGTCACCCTCAAGACCTAGATAGACAATCGTGAAGGCATGATCTGGAAAATCTCTGCGACGCAATTCTTTAAAACCAAAAGCATCTTGATAAAATGCGATTGATTTTTCAAGATTTTCTACTCGCAAGCAAGTGTGTAGCATTTTTGAAGCCATATTTTTCTCCTTTATTTTTAAAAAGACTGGGACAATCCTGTTCCAGTCTTATCTGTTATTATTTACCAAGTTTTGCTTTCGCTGCATCTGCAAGAGCTGTGAAAGCTGCTGCATCGTTAACAGCCAAGTCAGCAAGCATTTTACGGTTAACTTCGATCTCAGCCAATTTCAAACCATGCATCAATTGTGAGTATGAAAGTCCGTTCATACGAGCTGCCGCATTGATACGAGTGATCCACAATTTGCGGAAGTCACGTTTTTTCTGACGACGGTCACGGTATGCATAGTAGTAAGAGTTCATTACTTGTTCTTTTGCAGTACGGAACAAGATGTGTTTAGCTCCATAGTAACCTTTTGCTAATTTAAGAATACGTTTACGACGTTTGCGTGATACAACGCCACCTTTAACACGTGCCATGTTTTATTTCCTCCAAATATTTCCTAGAATTGTTTACTTACAGTCAAGCTATTATTTCAAGCGAGTAAGCATTGCTTTGATACGTTTGTAATCTCCTGAATGCACCATAGATGCTTTACGAAGATGACGACGTTGTTTCTTAGTTTTTCCGTGGAAACGGTGAGAAGTGTAAGCACGGAAACGTTTAAGTCCACCAGAACCTGTACGTTTGAAACGTTTAGCTGATGCGCGGTGTGTTTTTTGTTTTGGCATGATTTTTTCTCCTTTATTTAACTTTCTGACAATTATTTTTTGTCAGTTGCTGGCGCCAATTGCATAAACATTTGACGTCCATCCATTTTAGCACGTTGTTCGATGATAGCAATATCTTGAGTTGCTTCAGCGAAGTCGGCTAAAACTTTTGCACCAATCTCTTTATGGGTAATCATACGACCCTTAAAGCGAATAGATACCTTAACTTTATTTCCTTTTTCAAGGAATTTGCGTGCATTGCGAAGTTTTGTATCAAAGTCACCCTTGTCAATAGTTGGACTTAGACGAACTTCTTTCACAGTAACAACACTTTGTTTTTTACGTTGTTCTTTTTGCTTCTTCTGGTACTCAAATTTGAACTTACCGTAGTCCATAATTTTTGCAACAGGCGGTTTGGCTTGGGGTTGAATCAATACTAGGTCAACATTAGCGTTATCAGCCAAAGCTTGCGCTTCACTGAGTGGCTTGATGCCTAGCTGTTCTCCTTCAAGACCAATCAAGCGAACTTCACGTACACGAATCTCATCATTGATGAATAAGTCTTGCTTTGCTATGGTTTTCACCTCTTTTGTTTTATTAGAGAAAAACAATAGCGGACTCGTAAATATACAAGCCCGCACGTTATGATAGCGTTTCTTAGAAACTTTTCATCCGTAGGGCCAGGCAACTTAATGTCACAAGGCGAGAAGCTCTCACTTCTGCTTTTCTCAACTTTTATATGATACCAAGTTTTCTAGCCCTTGTCAAGATAAAAAGTTATTTTTTTGAAAAGTTTCTGCTCATTAACCAACGCTTTCGATTTTCCAACTATTCCACCCCTGAAAGCGTATAGCTCCTTGCTGGTCAGTTCGGTAAACTTTGCTATTGATACCTTCCAGTCGGGTCAGGGTTTCCTGATGGGGGAGTTTCGTTCGATTGTTCTTTCCAACTGAGATGAGAGTCATCTCTGGTTTGAGTTTTTCTAGAAAGGCTGAACTTGATGATTGTTTAGAGCCATGTTGGCTAGCTTTCAAAACATCCACCTCTAGGTCAGGATAATGCTTCAGCACGTCCTTCTCTCCTTTTTCCTCCAAATTTCCTGTGAAAAGAAAATTTTTATCCAAGAGTTTTCCATACAGAACCAGGGAATCATCATAACCTCCATCTCCTATTTTCCTTGGAGATAGGAGTTCTAACTGACTTCCAAAAATTGGCAAGTTCTCTCCTGCTGTCACACTGCGCACCTTAGTTTG
>CAJZLM010000123.1:0-4352 GCA_916050595.1 Streptococcus mitis
TTATGCTAAAATATTAAAAATCAAATTTTAATTCCAAAGTTGGCAACTAAGATAGGAGAGTTATATGTCTAATTCATTTATCAAATTGTTAGTCTCTCAATTGTTTGCAAATTTAGCAGATATTTTCTTTAGAGTAACAATCATTGCTAACATATACATTATTTCAAAATCAGTAATTGCCACATCACTAGTTCCCATTTTAATAGGGATAGCCTCTTTTGTTGCGAGTCTTTTAGTTCCTTTAGTTACTAAAAGGTTAGCGCTAAATAGGGTTTTATCTTTATCCCAATTTGGAAAGACTATATTATTATCGATACTGGTAGGGATGTTTATACTAATGCAATCAGTAGCGCCTTTGGTAACCTATCTATTTGTTGTTGTAATTTCCATATTAGATGGTTTTGCCGCACCCGTTTCCTATGCTATTGTGCCGCGCTATGCGACCGATTTGGGTAAGGCTAACTCAGCCTTGTCAATGACTGGTGAAGCTGTTCAGTTAGTGGGTTGGGGATTAGGTGGACTCTTATTTGCAACAATTGGTCTTTTATCTACCACGTTTATCATTTTAATCTTGTATATCATTTCTAGCTTTCTGATGTTATTTCTTCCTAAGGCTGAAGTGAAGGTGTTAGAGTCAGAAACTAATCTTGAAATTTTACTCAAAGGTTGGAAGTTAGTTGCTAGAGATCCTAGATTAAGACTTTTTGTATCAGCAAATTTATTGGAAATTTTCTCAAATACGATTTGGGTTTCGTCTATCATACTTGTCTTTGTAACTGAGTTATTAAATAAAACGGAAAGTTACTGGGGATATTCTAATACAGCATACTCTATCGGGATTATAATTAGTGGCTTAATTGCTTTTAGGCTATCTGAAAAGTTTCTTGCTGCTAAATGGGAAAGTATTCTTTTTCCTCTTGTAGCCATGGCAATAGTGACACTGACTATTCTATATTTTCCAAACGCACAGATGTTTTTAGTATTTTCAGCTTTAGTTGGTATGTTATCGCAGCTAAAGGAAGTTCCTGAAAGTGTATTTCTTCAGGAAATAGTAGAGGAAAATCATTTGGTTAATGTCTATTCCGTTCTGGAAGTGATTTCGACATTAGCATTTTCAGTATTTGTTTTGCTAATGAGCTATATTACTGAGAGTTTTGGTATTAGCATAAGTTTTTGGCTATCAGCCATTTGTCTGATGATAGAAGCTATTTTAATTTATATCAGACGAGACTATTTTAAATGAGAGACGGATTAAAAAATCTTTAAAAATCAGAACAGCGCATAGTATCAGGTGTCGAAAGCCTTGATATTATGCGTTTTATTATGGGGATATTTACTTCATTTTCTACTGAAATGGAGTTTTTACCTAGACTTATCTATTTAAAATATTCATAGAAAAACCGCATAATCTTTAAAATTAGCTTAAATGCAGTGAAAATGTACGGTAAACAATTGAAAAATTACCCTATAAAATGGTACAATGGTAGAAAAATAAGCTAGTAAGAATCACTCTTATTTTAGCGAAAAATTACAGAAATGAATGGTTTTTCTTGATGAAACAGAGAAAAGAATTGTACCTCTTTCTTGGTCGGACAGCCTTGTATTTTCTTATCTTTCTAGGGCTGCTTTACTTCTTTAGCTATCTTGGTCAGGGTCAAGGAAGCTTTATCTATAATGAATTTTAACTTGAAGGAGAATTCCTATTGTGTCAAATAAACCAATAGTAGATATGATTGAAACCATTGAGCATTTTGCTCAGACACAGCCTAGCTATCCTGTTTACAATGTTTTGGGGCAGGAACACACTTATGGAGATTTAAAGGCTGATTCGGATAGTTTGGCTGCAGTCATTGATCAACTGGATTTGCCAGAGAAGTCTCCTGTGGTTGTTTTTGGTGGCCAAGAATATGAAATGTTGGCAACTTTTGTAGCGCTGACTAAGTCAGGTCATGCCTACATTCCAATTGATAGCCATTCGGCTTTGGAGCGAGTTTCAGCTATTTTAGAAGTAGCGGAGCCAAGTTTGATTATTGCCGTTTCAGACTTCCCATTGGAGCAGGTTTCTACACCGATGATGACTCTAGCTCAGGTTCAAGAAGCCTTTGCTCAAGGGACTAGCTATGAGATCACGCACCCAGTCAAGGGAGATGATAACTACTACATTATCTTTACTTCTGGTACGACTGGTAAGCCAAAGGGAGTGCAGATTTCCCATGATAATCTCCTCAGCTTTACCAACTGGATGATTACGGACAAGGAATTTGCGACGCCAAGTCGTCCGCAAATGCTGGCTCAGCCACCTTATTCTTTTGATCTGTCTGTCATGTACTGGGCTCCGACCTTGGCATTAGGTGGTACGCTCTTCGCTCTTCCTTCAGCTATTACTCAGGACTTTAAGCAACTCTTTGCGACCATCTTTTCATTGCCAATCGCTATCTGGACATCAACCCCTTCTTTTGCAGATATGGCCATGTTGTCAGAAGACTTTAATAGTGAGAAAATGCCTGGAATCACGCATTTCTACTTTGATGGTGAAGAATTGACGGTTAAAACGGCTCAAAAACTACGCGAACGTTTCCCAAATGCCCGTATTATCAATGCCTACGGCCCAACAGAAGCGACAGTAGCCCTATCAGCAGTTGCTGTGACAGACGAGATGCTAGCGACTCTCAAACGCCTACCAATCGGCTATACCAAGGCTGATTCTCCAACCTTTATCATTGACGAGGAAGGCAATAAATTGCCAAATGGCGAACAGGGAGAAATCATTGTTTCTGGACCAGCCGTTTCAAAAGGTTATATGAACAATCCTGAAAAAACGGCAGAAGCCTTCTTTGAGTTTGAAGGTCTACCAGCCTACCATACAGGAGATGTGGGAACTATGACAGATGAAGGCTTGCTTCTCTACGGCGGACGCATGGACTTCCAGATTAAGTTCAACGGTTACCGCATTGAGTTAGAAGATGTCTCTCAAAACCTCAATAAGTCTCGCTTTATCGAATCTGCTGTAGCTGTGCCACGTTATAATAAAGACCACAAGGTGCAAAATCTATTGGCTTATGTCATCTTGAAAGACGGTGTTCGTGAGCAGTTTGAGCGAGATATTGATATTACCAAGGCTATCAAGGAAGATTTAACAGATATCATGATGTCCTACATGATGCCGTCTAAATTCCTTTACCGAGACAGTTTGCCACTGACTCCAAATGGAAAAATTGATATCAAAGGATTGATTAACGAGGTGAATAAGAGATGATGGAGTTCTTTAAACAGCTTCCTCATTTAGAGCCATACGGCAATCCTCAGTATTTTGTCTATGTGATTGCTGCAACCTTGCCCATCTTTATTGGTCTCTTTTTCAAGAAACGCTTCGCCTGGTATGAAGTGCTGGTTAGCCTCTTCTTTATCGTCACCATGTTGGTAGGTGGGAAGACCAATCAATTGGCTGCCTTGGGTATTTACCTGTGCTGGGAAATATTGCTTCTGCTTTTCTATAAGCACTATCGAAAAAGTAAGGATGGCAAGTGGGTCTTCTACCTAGTTAGTTTTCTGTCCCTCCTTCCGATTATCTTTGTCAAGGTGCAGCCGGCTATCAATGGAACGCAGTCTTTGCTTGGCTTTTTGGGAATTTCTTACCTGACCTTTCGTTCGGTTGGGATTATCATCGAGCTGAGAGATGGAGTGATTAAGGATTTTACCCTCTGGGAATTTCTTCGATTCCTTCTTTTCATGCCGACCTTTTCAAGTGGGCCAATCGATCGCTTTAAGCGATTTAATGAAAATTATCAGACCATTCCTGAGCGGGATGAGTTGATGGATATGCTGGATGAATCTGTTCGCTATATCATGTGGGGATTTTTGTATAAGTTTATCCTAGCTCATGTTTTAGGAGAGACCTTACTCCCTCCTCTGAAGAATCTAGCCTTGCAGTCAGGTGGTTTCTTTAATCTCTATGCCTTGGTAGTCATGTATACCTTTGGTCTGGAGCTCTTCTTTGACTTTGCAGGTTACTCTATGTTTGCTTTAGCCATTTCAAATTTGATGGGAATTCGTAGCCCGATCAACTTTAACAAGCCCTTTTTATCAAGGGATTTAAAGGAATTTTGGAATCGTTGGCATATGAGTCTCTCTTTCTGGTTCCGTGACTTTGTCTTTATGAGAATGGTCATGGTGTTGACCAGAAAGAAGGTCTTTAAAAATCGCAATGTAACCTCAAGTGTGGCCTACATTGTAAATATGCTGATTATGGGATTTTGGCACGGTGTGACCTGGTACTACATCGCCTATGGACTCTTTCATGGATTAGGTTTGGTCATTAATGACGCTTGGATTCGCAAGAAAAAAACGCTCAA
>CAJZLM010000124.1:0-4349 GCA_916050595.1 Streptococcus mitis
CCTAAGGAACCACCCAAGGCATTGATAAGCAAGACAGCAAAGATCATGAATCCAAAGTTTTTCTGTCCACCTTTAAGAAAAACGAGACGTAAATTTCGATAAATCGTTAGGAACTGCTCTTTGATCGGAAGCTTCTCATTTTTTAGAATTTTACCATCAGCAGATGACATTGACAGGCTCAATTTGCTTTTTCCTAAAAAGAGAATAGAGGCTGATACTAGAAAAAAGCAGGCATTGATTCCCGCAACAAGGGAAAAATTGTTGACCGATAGACCTAAGAGCCAGACTCCAAAAGCTTGACCACCAATAGCTGAAATATAGGTGATGAACTGTGAAAAAGAATAGGCTTCCATCAAATCCTCTTCAGCTACTTTTTCCTTAACGAGAGGCATGCGCAAACCACCAGCAAAATCACTAATGACATCACTAATGACATTGATTAAACACAGGCTAGAAAAGGCAAAGAGACTAGCTTGCTGAACAACTAGGGCTGCTAGAAAAAATAAAACCGCCTGAAACAAACCGCTATAGACCATCCATTTGACCTTGTCTCTCGTGTAATCTGCCCGAATCCCTACAAAAACTGTAAAGAGAGTCGGAATAATCATGACAATATTCGCCATAGCAACCGCAAAAGAAGCTTGTGGCAAAGTCGATGCATAGACGATAAATACCAGGTTGAAAATCGAAGCACCAAAAGCATTGAAGAAACGTGACAAAGTCAAGAGTCGATAAGCTTGATTTCTGAACAATAGTTTCATAGGTAATCTCCCTTCTTGTTCGAAGTTTTATGTGAAGTATGACTATAGTATAGCACTTAGAAATTCTAGAGGAAAAACTTTTGAATATATGCAACAAATGAAATGAACAAAAAGAAACGATAGAATTTCTCCAGTGACACGAGAGAGGTCAACAATTCTATCGCTTAAAATTTCAAATGATTTTCTTAGTTTGCAGATATTCAACAATCGGTCGTATTTCTATAGTATTCGGCAGATTTATTACAGCCAAGCATCTCAAAAATACGGACAGCATCCTCCATCTTTTTCTGTCCTTCCTTGACTCTGCCTTGCTTGCTATCAAGGAGACCTTCCGCCCACAAATAGACAATTCGGAAATAGGTTTCATTTTCATTGTAGAAATGCTCTTCGATAACACGTTTAAAATAATAGGCATTGGTAAATTCTTCACACTCAATACTGGCTAAAAAACCATTCAATAGTATAGTGTGAAAAAGGTTTCGATTGCCAGACATTTCCATTAGAAAATCAGATTTTCGGACCATCTCTCTAACATACCTAGTGAAAAGAGAAACAGATAGAAATGGTGAACTGACTGAAAATAAATTGAGTTCATAGATTCCCCAAATCTCGGTAGAAAACAAATAATCATGAAGGACTTTCCCTCCCTCTGCTGTTAACTCTACCCTTTCATCCATGCTCTTCATATAAGACTTGATAATAATGGCATTTAGAATATGTTTCTGTTTATTGTGAGAATGGGCATGCTTTTGATACTCCCTGCGATACAAGTCCTCAAGCGGAGCTATATTCTTTGGATCCAAGACATCTATGATTTCTTTTCTCAACTCAGAATCTGTATCATACTGAAAACCTCTCGCCAGAAAGAGGATCTCCTCCACACTGGCAGATATATTTCCCAGAGCAAATAGAAACTTTTCCACCGAAAGCTCACTCTGACCAGTTTCAAATCGGGACAACATGGACGGCGAAAATTGTCCCCCAGTCGCCTGTCTCAGCGAGATATTTCTTGACTCTCGTAATTGTCTAAAGACTTTTCCAATCTGCTCCATAGGCTTCCCCTTGATTGAGTATTTTCTTCATTTTATCATATTTTTCAGAAAATTCATCAAAAACTTGCCAAATTGTCAGAATTATGAGAAAATAGAGGATATTTATCACGTGGAGGGACTGTTATGAGAGACGATATCAAAATCAATGACCGTGCTTTGGCCTTACAAGACCAAATTATCGAAAAACTAGAGAAGGTTTTTGATACAGATGTGGAATTAGATGTTTACAATCTAGGGTTGATTTATGAAATCAATCTGGATGAAACCGGTCTCTGCAAGATTGTCATGACCTTCACTGATACTGCCTGCGATTGTGCAGAAAGTTTGCCTATCGAAATCGTGGCAGGTCTGAAACAAATCGAGGGTATCGACGATGTCAAGGTTGAAGTTACCTGGTCGCCTGCCTGGAAGATTACACGAATCAGTCGCTATGGCCGCATTGCCCTTGGACTGCCACCTCGTTAATACTCTTCAAAAATCTCTTCAAACCACGTCAGCGTCGGCTTTTCGTATAGATGTTACCGACTTCGTCAGTTCTATCTGCAACCTCAAAACGGTGTTTTGAGCAACCTGCGCCTAGCTTTCTAGTTTGCTCTTTGATTTTTATTGAGTATAAGCAGGCAAATCACTTTTGAAGATAAAAAGAAGCAAGCCGAGATTGGCTTGCTTTTTGAGTTTACTTTTTACCTGACTTGTCCATATTCCAGAAGTCTGTCACGGCTCCGCGTGAAGCAGATGATACGATGTGAGCGTATTTACCGAGGACACCACGGCTGTAAAGTGGTGGCAAGGTTGTTTCTGCCTTCCGTTTTTCAAGTTCTTCTTCGGATACGGCCATGGAAATTTCTTTGGTATCTTGGTCAACCGTAACGATATCACCTGTACGAAGGTAGGCAATTGGTCCACCATCCTGAGCTTCAGGAGCGATATGTCCAACAACCAGACCATAAGTACCACCAGAGAAACGGCCGTCTGTCAAGAGGGCAACCTTGTCTCCTTGACCTTTACCAACAATCATGGATGAAAGTGACAGCATCTCAGGCATACCAGGACCACCCTTAGGTCCAACGAAACGAACAACGACTACATCGCCATCAACGATTTCATCTGTCAAAACAGCCTGGATAGCATCTTCTTCTGAGTCAAAGACTTTAGCCGGCCCAACGTGACGACGCACTTTCACACCTGATACCTTGGCAACTGCACCGTCAGGAGCAAGGTTCCCGTTCAAGATGATAAGCGGACCATCTGCACGTTTTGGATTTTCAAGAGGCATGATAACTTTTTGACCTGGTGTAAGGTCTGCAAAGTCAGCCAAGTTTTCAGCTACAGTCTTACCAGTACATGTAATGCGGTCTCCATGAAGGAAACCATTTGCCAAGAGGTATCTCATAACCGCAGGCACACCACCGACTTCATAGAGGTCTTGGAAGACATACTGACCAGATGGTTTCAAGTCGGCCAAGTGAGGCACACGCTCTTGGATCGTATTGAAGTCCTCAAGTGACAAGTCAACATTGGCAGCATGAGCAATGGCAAGCAAGTGAAGAGTGGCATTTGTAGAACCACCGAGAGCCATGGTTACAGTGATAGCATCTTCAAAGGCTTCACGAGTCAAAATATCTGATGGTTTGAGACCAAGTTCCAACATCTTAACAACAGCACGTCCTGCTGCTTCGATATCTTCTTTCTTGTCAGCTGATTCAGCTGGATGAGATGAAGAGCCTGGCAAACTCATACCGAGAACTTCGATAGCAGTCGCCATGGTATTAGCTGTGTACATACCACCACAGCCACCAGGGCCAGGGCAGGCATTACATTCGAGACGTTTCACATCCTCAGCTGTCATGTCACCGTGGTTCCATTTTCCGATACCCTCAAAAACAGAAACCAAGTCAATATCTTTACCATCAAGATTTCCCGGTGCAATAGTTCCACCATAGGCGAAAATTGCTGGAATATCCATATTAGCAATGGCAATCATAGAACCAGGCATGTTCTTGTCACAACCACCGATAGCAACAAAGGCATCCACATTGTGACCACCCATAGCCGCCTCGATAGAGTCCGCAATGATATCACGAGATGTCAAAGAGAAACGCATACCAGGCGTTCCCATAGCAATCCCGTCCGCTACAGTAATAGTTCCAAACTGCACAGGCCAAGCACCTGCAGATTTGACACCCTCTTTAGCCAATTTCCCAAAATCATGCAAGTGAATGTTACATGGTGTATTTTCCGCCCAAGTCGAAATCACTCCCACAATCGGTGTTTCAAAGTCCTTATCTGTCATACCAGTCGCACGAAGCATGGCACGGTTTGGTGATTTTACCATACTGTCATAAATGCTACTGCGGTGACGTTTATCTAATTCAGTCATTTGTTCCCTCCCATTTCAGTTTTTACTATTATAGCACATTTTAAAAGCAATGAACAGAAGAAAATTCTTGAATTTTCAGAAAATTCCGATCAACAACTTCTAATTTTTTCATCTTTTTTTGTCAAGTAACTTTACTTTACAAAAAAAATGTGTTAT
>CAJZLM010000125.1:0-4341 GCA_916050595.1 Streptococcus mitis
GCTAAGGAAAGAATGTGAAAAAATGGTAAGTAAATTTAGGAAAAACTAAGCACGATTGGATTTTTTGTGTTATAATATTCTGTGAATAGCTATGCCCTATTTTAGCTATATTGAATAGAAGTTTGAAACTTGGAAGAGAGAGGATGCGATGTAATGGCTAGAGATGGTTTTTTTACAGGCTTAGATATCGGAACTAATTCGATTAAAGTATTGGTTGCCGAGCATAGAAATGGTGAACTAAACGTAATTGGTGTAAGTAATGCCAAGAGTAAAGGTGTAAAGGATGGGATTATCGTTGATATTGAAGCAGCAGCAACTGCTATCAAGTCAGCTATTTCCCAAGCAGAAGAGAAAGCTGGCATTTCAATCAAATCAGTGAATGTTGGTTTGCCTGGAAATCTTTTGCAAGTAGAACCAACTCAAGGTATGATTCCAGTTACATCTGATACAAAAGAAATTACAGATCAAGATGTTGAAAATGTTGTTAAATCAGCCTTGACAAAGAGTATGACACCAGATCGTGAAGTCATTACTTTTATTCCAGAAGAATTTATCGTAGATGGTTTCCAAGGTATTCGTGACCCACGCGGCATGATGGGTGTTCGTCTTGAAATGCGTGGTTTGCTTTACACAGGTCCACGTACTATTCTTCACAATTTACGCAAGACAGTTGAGCGCTCAGGTGTTCAAGTTGAAAATATTATTATTTCACCATTGGCTTTGGTTCGTTCAGTCTTGAATGAAGGTGAGCGTGAATTTGGAGCTACTGTGATTGATATGGGAGCAGGTCAAACAACTGTTGCTACAATCCGTAACCAAGAACTCCAGTTTACAAATATTCTTCAAGAAGGTGGAGATTATGTCACAAAAGATATCTCTAAAGTCTTGAAGACTTCACAGAAATTAGCTGAAGGATTGAAATTAAACTATGGTGAAGCCTACCCTTCACTTGCAAGCAATGAAACCTTCCAAGTTGAAGTAATTGGTGAAGTAGAACCTGTAGAAGTTACAGAAAGCTACCTAGCAGAGATTATTTCAGCCCGCATTAAGCACATTTTTGAACAAATTAAACAAGAGTTGGAAAGAAGACATTTGTTGGATCTTCCAGGTGGGATTGTTCTGATTGGTGGAAATGCTATTTTACCAGGTGTTGTAGAACTTGCACAGGAAGTATTTGGCGTTGGTGTCAAACTTTACGTTCCAAATCAAGTTGGAATCCGTAATCCTGCCTTCGCTCATGTGATTAGCTTGTCTGAATTTGCTGGTCAATTGACTGAGGTGCATTTATTAGCACAAAGAGCAGTCAAGGGTGAAGATACTTTGCGTCACCAACCAATTAATTTTGGTGGGATGATTCAACGCGTTACGCAAGTAGCACAACCTACTCCTATTCAACCAGTTCAAAATACTGAGGTAGAGCAATCAGCTTCTACGAACGTAGTTGCTCCGAAAGAAGATAAAGTATCTTCTCAAAATAAACCAAAAATCGCAGATCGTTTCCGTGGCTTAATCGGAAGCATGTTTGATGAATAAAAGAGGAAAAATAAACTATGACATTTTCATTTGATACAGCAGCAGCTCAAGGTGCAGTTATTAAAGTAATCGGTGTTGGTGGAGGTGGCGGTAACGCCATTAACCGCATGGTTGACGAAGGTGTTGCAGGCGTAGAATTTATCGCAGCAAACACAGATGTACAAGCTTTGAGTAGTACTAAAGCAGAGACAGTAATTCAATTGGGTCCTAAATTGACTCGTGGTTTGGGTGCTGGAGGTCAACCTGAAGTTGGTCGTAAAGCTGCTGAAGAAAGCGAAGAAACATTGACAGCTGCTATCAGTGGAGCGGATATGGTCTTCATTACTGCTGGTATGGGAGGTGGATCAGGTACTGGTGCGGCTCCTGTTATTGCTCGTATTGCTAAAGATTTGGGTGCTCTTACAGTTGGTGTTGTGACACGTCCTTTCGGTTTTGAGGGAAGCAAACGTGGTCAATTTGCTGTTGAAGGAATCAACCAACTTCGTGAACATGTGGATACCCTATTGATTATTTCAAACAACAACTTGCTTGAAATTGTTGATAAGAAAACTCCACTTCTTGAAGCTCTTAGCGAAGCAGATAACGTACTTCGCCAAGGTGTTCAAGGGATTACGGACTTGATCACAAATCCTGGTTTGATTAACCTTGACTTTGCCGATGTGAAAACAGTTATGGCAAATAAAGGGAACGCCCTAATGGGTATCGGTATCGGTAGTGGTGAAGAACGTGTGGTAGAAGCAGCTCGTAAGGCAATCTACTCACCACTTCTTGAAACAACTATTGACGGTGCTGAGGATGTCATCGTCAACGTTACTGGTGGTCTCGACTTGACTTTGATTGAGGCAGAAGAAGCTTCAGAGATCGTCAACCAAGCAGCTGGCCAAGGAGTGAACATCTGGCTCGGAACATCAATCGATGAAAACATGAAAGATGAAATCCGTGTTACAGTCGTTGCAACTGGTGTTCGTCAAGATCGTGTTGAAAAAGTCGTGGGCCATGCACCAAGACAAGTTGTTCGTCATGAACAAGCAAGTCCTAGTCATGCACATAATCATAATCGTCAGTTTGATATGGCTGAAACTGCAGAAATTCCAAGTCCAGCACCTCGCCGGACAGAAACTTCTCAAACTTCAGCATTTGGTGATTGGGACTTGCGTCGTGAGACAATTGTTCGTCCGACTGATTCAGTTGTATCACCAGTTGAACGTTTCGAAGCACCATCTTTACACGATGAGGATGAATTAGACACTCCTCCATTTTTCAAAAATCGTTAAGTAAATGAATTTGAAAGAAAATACAGAACGTGTTTTTCAACAAATAAAAGATGCAAGTCAGCACTCAGGAAGAGAAGCCAATTCTGTTTCGGTTGTTGCTGTTACAAAATATGTAGACGTACCGACAGCGGAGGCCTTGCTTCCGCTAGGTGTGCATCATATTGGTGAAAATCGTGTGGATAAATTTCTTGAGAAATATGAAGCTTTAAAAGATAGAAATATTACCTGGCATTTGATTGGAACCTTGCAAAGACGTAAGGTCAAAGATGTCATTCAGTATGTTGATTATTTCCACGCTTTGGATTCATTAAAGCTAGCAGAGGAAATTCAAAAAAGAAGTGACCGAGTTGTTAAGTGTTTCTTACAAGTAAATATCTCAAGGGAAGAGAGCAAACATGGTTTTTCAAGGGAAGAACTTTTAGAGCTCTTGCCAGAATTGGCCACCTTAGATAAAATTGAATATGTCGGCTTGATGACCATGGCTCCTTTTGAAGCTAGTAGTGATGAGTTGAAAGAAATTTTTAAAGCTACGCAGGATTTGCAACTAGAAATTAGAGAAAAACAAATTCCCAATATGCCAATGACGGACTTGAGTATGGGTATGAGTCGTGATTACAAGGAAGCGATTGAATTTGGCTCAACATTTGTCAGAATTGGTACAGCATTTTTTAAATAGGAAAGAAATATGTCTTTAAAAGATAGATTCGATAAATTTATAGATTATTTTACAGAAGATGGAGAAGATGTTGGTAATGCATATCAGACTAAAGCTGAAGAGCCGATTGTGACTCCAGTCCCTTCTGTTCAAGAGTTGCCTCAACAAGCTGGTAGCATGCCATCTAAAGATAAAAATATCACTCGTCTTCATGCCCGTCAACAAGAGTTGGCTATGCAAAGTCAACGTTCTACTGATAAGGTGACAATTGATGTTCGTTATCCACGTAAATACGAAGATGCCACAGATATTGTTGATTTATTAGCTGGTAACGAAAGTATTTTGATTGATTTTCAATATATGACAGAAGTTCAAGCTCGTCGTTGTTTGGACTATCTGGATGGGGCGCGTCACGTTTTAGCTGGTAACATGAAAAAGGTAGCATCTACTATGTACCTGCTGACACCAGTTGATGTTGTCGTCAATATTGAAGATATCAAAATTCCAGATGAATCACAAAATGGTGAATTTGGCTTTGATATGAAACGTACGAGAGTGAAATAATGATCTTTCTCATTCGTTTTGTTCAAAATGCAGTGGATATCTATTCACTGATTTTAATCGTGTTTGCTCTGATGTCTTGGTTTCCCAATGCTTATGAATCACGTCTTGGACGCTTGGTTATTAGTTTGGTGAAGCCGATAATGGCTCCCTTGCAACGTTTACCCCTCCAGATTGCAGGTCTTGACTTGTCTGTATGGATTGCGGTATTATTAGTACATTTTATAGGGAACCAATTGATTCGACTTTTAGTGATTTTTCTATGAACAAGATGATTTATCAACACTTTTCTAAGAATGATTCGTCTTTTATTGATAA
>CAJZLM010000126.1:0-4339 GCA_916050595.1 Streptococcus mitis
ATGATACACTTTCAAAAGCAGATAAGGTTTCTATGTTTAGTAAGATTGATGACATAGTAGAAGAAGCTGTTAGAAAGATACAAACAGAAGCTGATATAAGTGAGGATGGTAATTACAAAAATAGTAGAATGCTATCCCCTGAAGAGTTATCTGTCTTTACTAAGCGTATCGAAGATGTTTACCAAGGAAAAGCTAAGCCTAAGGTGACAAAAGAAGAGGCTATTCAAGCAGTTTCTACTGGAACTTCATCCTCGGTTTCAGCTTCAACTTCAATTTCATCTCAATCTCAATCTACCGTTACTGCTAAAGAAGATACTAAGAAAGATCATCAAGCAAGTAAGTGGTTTAAAGAGTCTGACAAATGGTATTACAATGACCTTTCTGGCAATCTTGTCAGAAACCGTTGGGTAGGCCGTTATTATCTAAAAGCAGATGCTTCAATGGCTGCGAGTGAATGGATTTATGATGAAGATTATAAGAGCTGGTTTTATGTAGATTCAACTGGTAGTTATGTGGAGAAAGCTTGGCAGGGAGAATATTATCTAAAACGTGGCGGTTACATGGCTAAGAGCGAGTGGGTATTTGATTCTCAGTATGATAGTTGGTATTATCTTAACCAAGACGGCAAGTACGCTCGTAACCAATGGATTAAGGATGGAGATAAGTGGTATTACTTGCTAGCTGATGGGAAATTGGCAAAAAATATGACCATTAACGGCTATAAAGTAAATGAAAAAGGTGAATGGGTTTAATTTTTAAGTTCTATTTAAGGTTAGCTGTGTATACTATAATCATTAAATAAAGACCTCCTAATATTATTTGAAACAGATAACACTGATTTAGTTTGAATTTGATTTTCATCTAATATCTTTATTTAATGAACTCCTAAACTTTTTCATAATAATCTCCTGCAAAAGTCGCCTGTATGGGTGGCTTTTGTTTTATCATCCATGATATAATAGAAGCAAACGGAGGACGGAAAATGGTAAAAGTACGATTGTATTTGGTACGTCATGGCAAGACCATGTTTAACACGATTGGTCGCGCGCAAGGTTGGAGCGATACTCCTTTAACAACTGAAGGTGAACGAGGGATTCAAGAATTAGGAATCGGTTTGCGAGAATCTGGTCTGCAGTTTGAGCGCGCTTATTCGAGTGATTCAGGGCGCACCATTCAGACCATGGGAATCATTCTTGAAGAACTTGGCTTGCAAGGGAAAATACCTTATCGCATGGACAAGCGTATCAGAGAATGGTGTTTCGGTAGTTTTGATGGAGCCTACGATGGCGATCTTTTCATGGGCATTATTCCTCGTATCTTTAATGTGGACCATGTTCACCAATTGTCTTATGCTGAACTGGCTGAGGGCTTGGTAGAGGTCGATACAGCTGGTTGGGCTGAAGGCTGGGAAAAACTCAGTGGCCGAATCAAGGAAGGTTTTGAAGCGATTGCCAAAGAAATGGAAGAACAAGGTGGGGGCAATGCCCTAGTCGTGAGCCACGGAATGACCATTGGAACCATTGTGTATCTGATTAATGGCATGCATCCGCATGGTCTAGATAATGGTAGCGTGACGATCCTTGAATATGAGGACGGTCAGTTTAGCGTTGAGGTTGTCGGCGACCGTAGTTACCGAGAACTAGGACGTGAGAAGATGGAAGAATCATCTAATTAATCAGTCTAGACTTGCTTGCCATGAGCTAGGAATTTGATAAGAATATCAAGATAAGAAAAAACAGCCGAGGATAATCTTTTCGGCTGTTTTTGATGGGGGAAACTAAAGTGTAATGCTGTTGCTTTTAGAGATTTTCATAAACAAGAGCAAGGAACCTACTGTTAGAACAGTCAGGATAGTTGACAAGGCTGCGGCTACACCGTAATTTCCTCTGAGAACCTCTGTATAAATAGCTACAGTCATTGTTCTTGTTTTGACATTGTAGAGGAGGATAGAAGTAGAGAGTTCTGAAATCATTGTGACCCAAGATAGGATGGCTCCAGAAATAATACCAGATAGCATCATTGGAGTTGTAATCTTAGCAAAGGTATTGAGACGACTACTTCCTAAGCTCTCAGCGGCTTCTTCAATACTTGGTGCTATTTGTTGCAAGCTAGCAACAGATGAGCGAATAGTATAAGGCAATCTTCTGACAGATAGGGACATAATCAAGATGAAAGCTGTCCCTGTAATCATAAGAAATCCACTTCCAAATAGACCAGTATTGAAGGAAGAAATGAAGGCAATCCCTAGAACGGTTCCTGGTACAATATAAGGGACCATACTGAGGCTGTCAATCAAGTTTGTAAATAAATTCCGTTTTCTAACGGCTAGGTAGGAGATAAATGTTGCGAATAGGACAACTAGAACTAAGGCAATCAAAGGGATACGAATGGTATTGAAAATAGCAGATCCCATACGATTGAAAGCTACCTTGTAACTGTTTAGAGAATAACCTTTGACAAATACCATACCTGATGTTTTTAGGAAAGAAGTATAAATCAAGTAGACTTGAGGTAGAACAGAGAACAAGATAATTCCGTAGACTGTTGCATAAATGGCAGCCATTTTTCCTTTTGTAGTTTTTTTAGGCTCAATTGGATGGAGCGAATTCATACTGAAACTGTAGCGGTTTGAAATGTATTTTTGGATAAGGAAAATCGCCAAGGCAATGATAATCGCCATAATTGCTAAAGCAGATGCAAAAGCAGAATTTCCTCCAACCTCGCTAATGAATTGGGTATAAATCAAGACGGGGAAAGTCCGATATCCTTCACCAATCAACATAGGCGTTCCAAAATCTGAGAATGCTCTCATAAACACAAGCAGGGCAGCAGCTAGTAAGGTTGGAACTAGGAGAGGTAAAACAACCGTTACGATACGCTTAAATCCGAAGGACCCCATACTTTCAGCAGCTTCAAGTAGAGAATTGTCAATACTTTTCATTGTCCCAGCAACGTATAGAAATACCAGTGGGAATAGTTGCAGTGTAAAGACAAGTACAATTCCTTTGAATCCATAAATATCGATAGCTGGAAGATGAAGGGAATTTGTCAGGAATTTAGTAATGACCCCGTTTCGTCCCAGCAAGAGAATCCAGGAGTAGGCTCCTACGAAAGGAGCTGACATGGAAGCAATGATAATCAATATTTGTAGAAATTTCTTTCCCTTGAAGTCATACATAGAGAAGAGATAAGCTAATAGGGTTCCTACAACTAAGGAAGTGACAGTAGCGGTAATGGAAACCTTGAAACTGTTGACGAGTGTCTCAGAGTAGTAGGCTTTACTAAAGAAAGTGACAAAATTAGCTAGTGAGAATTGTCCTTCATGTATGAGTGCTTGCTTGAGCACAGTAACGATAGGATAAACCAGAAAGACAAGATAAGTAAGAAAGATGAAGAAAGAGGAGACTGTCCAAATATTTAGTTTTTTACGTTCCATGGTTGACTCCTTTTATCAGGTTTTGAGAACCATCTGCAGAAAAGACGTTTAATTTTTGAGTATTGATTCGTAGACGAATACGATCGCCTTTTTGTAGATCTTCTTCAAAAGTTGATTCTTCGCTAACTTGAATTTTTGAGGCAAAACCTGTCTCGATGAAGTATTCAGTATTCAGTCCAAGATAGACGCTATCGCTAATAATTCCTTCAATATCTCCAGATTCATCTTTGATAAACTCTTCAGGACGAATGCTTACATGGATGGCTTGCTCCTCAGCTTGATCAAGAGCTGGCATTCGAAGAGCATAGCCATCTGAAAAGACGATATAAGCGCCGTCGCTCCGTTTTTCAAGAGTGGCAGGGATAATATTTGTGCGTCCGATAAAGGTTGCTACAAACTCATTAGCTGGTTTATGATAGAGTTCTTTTGGTCGGCCGATTTGTTGGATCACCCCATCTTTCATAACAGCAATTTGGTCTGAAATAGCCATGGCTTCTTCTTGGTCGTGGGTTACATAAACGGTTGTAATTCCCACTTCGTGTTGGATTTCTCGAATGGCTTGACGCATATCCAAGCGAAGTTTGGCATCTAGATTACTAAGTGGCTCGTCCATGAGGAGAACACTTGGATTAACAGCTAAGGCGCGTGCCAAGGCGACACGTTGTTGTTGTCCACCACTGAGTTTATCGGGCTTCCGATCCGCATATTGAGCAATTTGCATGAGTTCAAGATACTTGTTGGTCTGTTGAATCAATTCTTCTTTTGGAACCTTCTTTTGCTTGAGACCAAAAGCAACATTATCTCGGACAGTCAAATGTGGGAAAATAGCGTAGTTTTGGAAAACCATCCCGATATTGCGTTTGCTGGGTTCCATATTATTGATTTTTGTATCATCGAAGAGAT
>CAJZLM010000127.1:0-4303 GCA_916050595.1 Streptococcus mitis
GTATTATTTCTTTAATTCTACCAAATTTTCATTAATTCGTCGATAGATTGTTGTCAAGTCAAGCAAACCTTCCTCGACAGCTGGTGTCAATTGATCTTCAGTCATACGCCAAGACCAGTTTCCACCAAGGGTAGATGGGAAGTTCATACGAGCTGTCTCATCCAATTCTAGCAAATCTTGCATAGTTGCAATTGCCATGAAGCTAACTGATGAAAAGACTGTACGAAGCATAGCATGTGGCACTGTTTCGTATTCTTTACGGTTAGTGTAGCGAGCCATGTACTCACGAGTCGCATCATCGATCTCGTTACGGTACCAACCAAGGACCGTGTTGTTATCGTGTGTTCCTGTGTACATAACTGAGTTAGCAGGTGCCAAGTGTGGGCTATCGATACTTTCGTCTTCTGGGTTGAAGGCAAATTGAAGAATCTTCATTCCTGGGAAGCCAGTACGTTCACGCAATTCGATAACTTCGTCTGTCATGAAACCAAGGTCTTCTGCGATGATGTTTAGCTCACCAAGTTCTTCCTTAACGGCTGCAAAAAGCTTGTAGCCCGGACCTTTCACCCACTCACCAGGTGCTGCTGTATCGGAACCAGCAGGGATTTCCCAGTAAGATTCGAAACCACGGAAGTGGTCGATACGAACGATATCGTAGATTTTGAAGCTTTCACGCAAGCGTTCAATCCACCATTTGTAGCCGTCTTTGTCCATTGCTTCCCAGTCATAGATTGGGTTACCCCAAAGCTGACCAGTTGCAGAAAATTCATCTGGTGGGCATCCTGCGATGCAAGTTGCCTTACCGTTGACATCTGTCTTGAAGAGATGTGGATTTGCCCACATATCGCTTGAATCTTCCGCTACGTAGATTGGCATGTCTCCAACGATTTCGATGTTGTTGTCGTTAGCGTAAGCTTTCAATTTCAACCATTGTTGGAAGAAGAAGTATTGAGTCACACGGTGGTAAACCAACTTGTCTGCCAATTGCTCACGATAGCTTTCAAGTGCTGAAGCTTTACGAACGCGAGCATCAGCATCTGGCCATTCAGTCCAAGCAAGATTGTCAAAATGCTCTTTGATAGCCATATACTCAGCAAAGAGCTCAAGCCATGATTGGTTGTCTTGAGCAAATTTCTCAAAATCTTTAACATCTCCTACTTCCAAGAAACGTTTTACCGCTTTTTCTAAAAGAGGACGACGTGCATAGTAGATTTTAGCATAGTCAACTTCAGACGCATCGCTACCAAAGTCAACTCCTTCAAGGTCACTTGCTTCCAACAAACCTTGCTCCACCAAGATATCCAAATCGATAAAATGAGTATTTCCTGCAAAGGCTGAGAAAGATTGGTAAGGAGAATCTCCGTAACTAGTTGTTCCTAATGGAAGGATTTGCCAGTAACGTTGTTTTGTACGGACCAAGAAATCAACGAAGTCGTAAGCACTTTGACCAAATGATCCGATTCCGTAGGCTCCTGGGAGAGAAGAGATGTGCATCAACACACCACTTTGACGTTTTTTCATAAACAACACCTCGTGTATTTGTAGTTTAAATTTTCATTTTTGGGCGCAAACGTTTGCGTTAAGATAAGTATACTTTATTTTTGGAATAATTGCAAGCGTTTTTAAAAAACTTTTTGATTATTTTTTTAAAAAAACTTGTCCTTCTTTATGTATACATATACATTTTTCTTTTCTATTTACAAAATCTTCTTCAACTACAAATAGAAGGCCTAACTTAGCCTACTTTTGGTCTAGAGCAATTTATTTTTTGTTCAAAATCTAGGCAATCGTTTCCCTAAATAATTTCAGTAAAATCATGAAAATATATTTTCCGACTTTTCTTCTATTATAAACAAATAAACCGCTTACCATTCCCGTGAAATTTTTTTAAAATTTTTACAAAAAACACTTGCAACCGTTTTCTATTTGTGCTATACTAGTCCCATAAAGGAAAACGTTTGCGTTTCCTCATTATAAAATTTGTTATTCTTTAGGAGGAATACACTATGTCATCTAAATTCATGAAGAGCGCTGCTGTGCTTGGAACTGCTACACTTGCTAGCTTGCTTTTGGTAGCTTGCGGAAGCAAAACTGCTGATAAACCTGCTGATTCTGGTTCATCTGAAGCGAAAGAAATCACTCTTTACGTTGAGGACCAATACAAAGCTTATGCTGAAACAGTAGCTAAAGCTTATAAAGAACAATCAGGAACAACAGTTAACATCAAATCTGGTGACCAAATGGGTGGGCTTGACAAACTTTCTCTTGACAACCAATCAGGTCAAGCTCCTGACGTTATGATGGCTCCATACGACCGTGTAGGTAGCCTTGGTACTGACGGACAACTTTCAGAAGTGAAATTGAGCGACGGTGCTAAAACAGATGATAAAACTAAATCTCTTGTAACAGCTGCTGACGGTAAAGTTTACGGTGCTCCTGCCGTTATCGAGTCACTTGTTATGTACTACAACAAAGACTTGGTAAAAGAAGCTCCAAAAACATTTGCTGACTTGGAAAACCTTGCTAAAGATAGCAAATACGCATTCGCTGGAGAAGATGGGAAAACTTCTGCTTTCCTAGCTGACTGGACAAACTTCTACTTTGCATACGGACTTCTTGCTGGTAACGGCGGTTACGTATTCGGACAAAACGGTAAAGACGCTAAAGACATCGGTCTTGCAAACGACGGCGCTATCAAAGGTGTAGAATACGCTAAAACTTGGTATGAAAAATGGCCTAAAGGTATGCAAGATACTGAAGGTGCTGGCAACTTAATCCAAACTCAATTCCAAGAAGGTAAAACAGCTGCTATCATCGACGGTCCTTGGAAAGCTCAAGCATTCAAAGATGCTAAAGTAAACTACGGTGTTGCAACTATCCCAACTCTTCCAAACGGAAAAGACTACGCAGCATTTGGTGGTGGTAAAGCTTGGATCATCCCATCAAGCACTAAGAACCTTGAAGCTGCTCAAAAATTTGTAGACTTCCTTGTTTCAACTGAACAACAAAAAGCCTTCTACGATAAAACTAATGAAATCCCAGCTAACACTGAAGCTCGTTCATACGCTGAAGGTAAAAACGATGAGTTGACAACAGCTGTTATCAAACAGTTCAAGAACGCTCAACCAATGCCAAACATCTCTCAAATGTCTGCAGTTTGGGAACCAGCTGCTAACATGCTCTTTGACTCTGTAAGCGGTAAGAAAGATGCTAAAACAGCTGCTAACGATGCTGTAACATTGAT
The DNA here is from genome assembly GCA_916050595.1 of Streptococcus mitis. GTDB lineage: Bacteria > Bacillota > Bacilli > Lactobacillales > Streptococcaceae > Streptococcus > Streptococcus mitis_CY. Next base: position 3,245 of record CAJZLM010000127.1, read on the forward strand.
CAAAGAAACAATCAAACAAAAATTTGGTGAATAAAAAATTTGTTCAAGGGGGGTGGAAATCAAATCCCCCTTTGAATTTATCAACAAAAACACAAATAGTTTAGGTTTTATCTAGAAACCAGTATCCTATGAAAGGAGTTATTATGGAAAAGCAACAACCTAGTAAAGCAGCCCTGCTGTCTATCATTCCTGGGTTAGGACAGATTTACAATAAACAAAAAGCCAAAGGTTTTATCTTCCTTGGTGTAACCATTGTATTCGTCCTTTACTTCCTAGCACTTGCAGCCCCTGAATTGAGCAATCTCATCACTCTTGGTGACAAACCAGGTCGTGATAATTCCCTCTTTATGCTGATTCGTGGTGCCTTCCATTTAATCTTTGTAGTTGTTTATGTACTCTTTTATTTCGCAAATATCAAAGATGCACATACAACTGCCAAACACATTAATAATGGTATTCCAGTAGCACTTACCTTTAAAGAAATGATCAAAGGAATCTATGAAAATGGCTTCCCTTACCTCTTGATCATTCCATCTTATGTTGCCATGACCTTCGCGATTATCTTCCCAGTTATCGTAACCTTGATGATTGCCTTTACCAACTATGACTTCCAACACTTGCCACCAAACAAATTGTTGGACTGGGTTGGTTTGACAAACTTTACAAACATTTGGAGCTTGAGTACCTTCCGTTCTGCCTTTGGTTCTGTTCTTTCTTGGACTATCATCTGGGCTTTGGCTGCCTCAACTTTACAGATCGTCATCGGTATCTTCACAGCTATCATTGCTAACCAACCATTTATCAAAGGAAAACGTATCTTTGGTGTTATTTTCCTTCTTCCTTGGGCTGTCCCAGCCTTCATCACTATCTTGACATTCTCAAATATGTTTAATGATAGTGTCGGTGCTATCAACACTCAAGTCTTGCCGATCTTTGCTAAATTCCTTCCTTTCCTTGATGGGGCTCTTATTCCTTGGAAAACAGACCCTACTTGGACAAAGGTTGCCTTGATTATGATGCAAGGTTGGCTTGGATTCCCTTACATCTACGTTTTGACTT
>CAJZLM010000128.1:0-4277 GCA_916050595.1 Streptococcus mitis
GTCCTTTGACGAATGTCCTCAGTTTTATCAACCTTACGACTACGTTAAGAAATCAATCGAGCGTACCAGCCGTTGGGCTGAGCGTGGTTTGAAGGCTCACCGTCGTCCGCATGACCAAGGGTTATTTGGGATTGTGCAGGGGGCAGGATTTGAAGACCTGCGTCGCCAATCAGCTCGGGACCTTGTCAGCATGGATTTCCCAGGCTACTCTATCGGTGGCTTGGCAGTGGGAGAAACCCACGAAGAAATGAATGCCGTCTTGGACTTTACAACCCAGCTCCTTCCTGAAAACAAACCTCGCTACCTGATGGGAGTGGGAGCGCCAGATAGCTTGATTGATGGGGTTATTCGTGGGGTGGATATGTTTGACTGTGTCTTGCCGACTCGTATCGCTCGTAATGGGACTTGTATGACCAGTCAAGGTCGTTTGGTTGTCAAAAATGCCCAGTTTGCTGAGGACTTTACACCACTGGATCCTGAGTGTGATTGCTATACATGTAAGAACTATACACGCGCCTACCTTCGTCACCTGCTCAAGGCTGATGAAACCTTTGGTATCCGCTTGACTAGCTACCACAATCTTTACTTCTTGCTTAACCTGATGAAGCAAGTGCGACAAGCCATCATGGATGACAATCTCTTGGAATTCCGTGAGTATTTTGTGGAAAAATATGGCTATAATAAGTCAGGACGTAATTTCTAAAATGGAATTGATATAAGCTAAAAATCCTAAGTTTTCTCTTAGGATTTTTCTTCTTTTTTTGATAGAATAAAGTGTACAATGAAAGGAAGAATAAACTCGTATGCGCATTAAATGGTTTTCCTTGATTAGGATTACAGGTTTACTACTGGTACTCTTGTATCATTTCTTTCAGACCATCTTTCCTGGAGGTTTTTTCGGGGTAGATGTCTTTTTCACATTTTCAGGTTTCCTGATTACAGCTCTACTCATCGAAGAATTTTCTAAAAATCATGAAATTGATTTGGTTGGATTTTTTAGGAGACGCTTTTATCGGATTGTGCCACCTGTAGTTTTGATGGTCTTGGTGACCATGCCCTTTACCTTTCTAGTTCGGCAAGATTATGTGGCTGGAATTGGGGGTCAGATTGCGGGTGTCTTAGGCTTTATGACCAACTTCTATGAACTTCTAACAGGAGGAAGTTATGAATCTCAGTTCATTCCTCATTTGTTTGTTCATAATTGGAGCTTGGCTGTTGAGGTTCACTACTATATTCTTTGGGGCTTGGCAGTTTGGTTCTTATCCAAGCAGTCTAGGTCAAATGGTCAGTTGAGAGGGATGGTTTTTCTCTTATCAACTGCTGCCTTCTTGATTAGTTTCTTCTCCATGTTTATTGGTAGTTTTCTAGTGACCTCTTATTCCTCTGTTTACTTCTCCAGTTTAACTCATGTCTATCCATTCTTTTTGGGAAGTATCCTAGCAACTATTGTAGGCGTTCGTCAGACGACTTCCCTCGTCAAGCAGTTGGATAAAATTTGGGATTTACGCAAGACCCTTTTAGTTTTTGCAGGAGGTTTTGGCTTCTTACTCATTTTGACCTTCTTTGTCAAATTCACTTATCTTTTTGCCTATCTTATAGGCTTCTTGCTTGCCAGTCTTGCAGCTCTTGCTATGATATTGGCAGCGCGTGTCTTACATGAAAAGACTCCTAACGTACAGGAGCCAAAGATAATTAGCTTTTTAGCGGATACTAGCTATGCGGTTTATCTTTTCCATTGGCCTTTCTACATCATTTTATCACAGTTGACCTCAAATCTTCTTGCTGTGTTACTGACTTTGATTTGTTCTTATGGATTTGCCAGTCTTTCATTTTATGTATTGGAACCTTGGATTGCAGGCAAGAACACACCTGTTTTACAAACTCTTCGTCCCCTGCCTTATATTCACGCAATTCTTGCAACAAGTACAGGAATCTTGGCCATCATTGTCTGCATGGTGATTCTGTTGGCACCACAAGTGGGAGCGTTTGAGACAGACTTGACTGTCAATGGTTTGAAGCAAGCTGCAACAAATATTAGCCAAACCAAGGTGATGACAGAACGGGCAGATGCAAATAGTTTAGGAATTGCTGATGGCACTATGTTAATTGGTGACTCGGTTGCTTTAAGGGCAAATACAGCCCTGCAGACAGCCCTTCCTGGAGCACAGATTAACGCGCAGGTCAGCAGAACAACCAAGACCGCCAACGAAATCATGCTCAACAATAGCCAGAATAAATTTCTACCAAAGATGGTGGTCATTGCGACTGGGGTAAATAATCCTGAAAATTACAAGGAAGATTGGGATAGTATCGTAAAAAATCTTCCTAAGGGCCACCATATGATTTTGGTGACACCTTATGAAGGAGATAAAACAAAAGAGACCTATGCAATCGTTGAGAAGGCTGCTACCTACATGAGAGAATTGGCAGAGAAGACTCCTTACATCACGATAGCAGATTGGAATCAAGTTGCTAAGGAACATCCAGAGATCTGGACAGGAACAGACCAAGTCCATTTCGGAAGTGACACTAGCAAAATTGAAGCAGGAGCAAAATTGTATGCAGATACCATTGCCACAGCCTTGCAAACAGCTCAAGACAAGCCAGTCAAATCAAAATAACTTGTATTAAAAAGAGAAGAGTTGGAGAAATCCAGCTCTTTTAAAATATCTCTAGAAAATAGGTCTATACCATTTACAAATGAATCAGAAAGGTTTATAATGTAATTGACATAATAAATATCAAAAGTAATCTTTTAAGGAGGTCATTATTATGCCTAATTACGTTAAAGCGGATCAGTTTTTCTATCCATTTGGCATTCGTCGCGGTGGGTACTTAGAACTTGTTGATGGCAAATTTGGGAAACATGTGGATCAAATTCCTGAAGGAGCAGAGGTTCTTGACTATACTGGTTATAGCATTGCACCAGGTCTTGTGGATACTCATATTCATGGATATGCAGGTGTAGATGTGATGGACAACAACATTGAAGGTACATTGCATACTATGAGTGAAGGACTTCTTAGTACCGGTGTTACCAGTTTCTTGCCCACAACTTTAACAGCCACTTATGAGCAATTGCTTGCAGTCACTGAAAATCTTGGAAACCATTATAAAGAAGCAACAGGTGCTAAGATTCGTGGGATTTATTATGAAGGTCCATATTTCACAGAAACTTTTAAGGGTGCACAAAATCCAACTTATATGAGAGACCCAGGTGTTGAGGAGTTTCATTCTTGGCAGGATGCTGCAAAAGGGATGCTAAATAAAATCGCTATTGCACCAGAACGTGATGGGGTGGAAGATTTTGTACGTACTATTACAGGTGAAGGTGTGACAGTTGCACTTGGACACTCAGATGCGACATTTGAACAAGCTAAGAAGGCAGTTGATGCTGGAGCTAGTGTATGGGTACATGCCTATAATGGGATGCGTGGTTTAACACACCGCGAACTAGGTATGGTAGGAGCTATGTATGAGCTCCCACATACTTACGCAGAATTGATTTGTGATGGTTATCACGTAGATCCAAAAGCTTGTGAGATTTTACTTAAGCAAAAGGGGACAGAAAACATCGCTCTTATTACGGACTGTATGACAGCTGGTGGGCTTGAAGACGGTGACTATATGTTGGGAGAATTCCCTGTTGTAGTAGCAAATGGAACTGCACGTCTCAAATCTACTGGTAATTTGGCAGGTTCTATCCTCAAACTTAAAGATGGTATGAGAAATGTAGTCGAGTGGGGTATTGCAAATCCACACGAAGCGGTCATGATGGCTAGCCTTAACCCAGCAAAATCTGTTCACATTGATGATGTCTGTGGTCAAATCCGTGAAGGCTACGACGCAGACTTTATCGTATTAGATAAAGATTTGGAATTGGTAGCAACCTATCTAGATGGTGTGAAACGTTATCAAGCATAAGAGAAAAAGCAGAAGTTAGAGATTAGCTTCTGCTTTTTTATCTATATTGCTTTACCAGTAAATAAAAAAGTTAAAAAAATCACAAAAAAACTTGAAGAAACAAATGAAAAGGCTTACAATTATATTATAAATAGTACAAATAAAAAAACGGAGGAGTGCTTTATGAAAGCTTATACTTACGTTAAACCAGGCCTTGCGTCATTTGTTGATGTTGACAAACCAGTTATTCGCAAGCCAACAGATGCTATTGTGCGTATCGTTAAGACTACTATTTGTGGTACAGACCTTCATATTATTAAAGGGGATGTTCCTGCTTGTAAGAGTGGAACTATCCTAGGACATGAAGGAATTGG
>CAJZLM010000129.1:0-4270 GCA_916050595.1 Streptococcus mitis
TTGAGCAACCTGCGGCTAGCTTCCTAGTTTGCTTTTTGATTTTCATTGAGTATAAGAAAAATAAAAAATAGAGAGCAGTTAAAGTATGAAAATTTTAATTGTAGAAGATGAAGAGATGATCCGAGAGGGGATCAGCGATTATTTGACGGATTGTGGCTATGAAACTATTGAGGCGGCGGACGGTCAAGAAGCCTTAGAGCAATTTTCCAGCTATGAAGTAGCCTTGGTTTTACTGGATATTCAGATGCCCAAGCTCAATGGCCTAGAAGTCCTAGCTGAGATTCGCAAAACCAGCCAGGTTCCTGTCTTGATGCTGACCGCCTTTCAGGATGAAGAATACAAGATGAGTGCCTTTGCCTCTCTGGCAGATGGCTATCTGGAAAAACCTTTCTCCCTCTCCCTCTTAAAAGTGAGGGTGGATGCGATTTTCAAGCGATACTACGATACAGGACGAATCTTCTCTTATAAGGATGCCAAGGTGGATTTTGAGAGCTACAGTGCCAGCCTAGCAGGTGAGGAAGTAGCTATCAATGCTAAAGAGTTGGAAATTCTGGACTATCTGGTGAAAAATGAAGGAAGAGCCTTGACCCGTTCTCAGATTATCGATGCCGTCTGGAAAGCGACAGATGAGGTTCCCTTTGACCGTGTCATTGATGTTTATATCAAGGAACTGCGGAAAAAGCTAGACTTGGATTGCATCCTCACTGTGCGCAATGTTGGTTATAAATTGGAGCGAAAATGAAACGAACAGGTTTATTTACAAAGATATTTATCTATACCTTCTCGATATTTAGTGTTCTGGTTATCTGCCTTCATTTAGCCATTTATTTTCTCTTTCCCTCGACTTATCTGAGCCACCGTCAGGAAACCATTGGTCAGAAGGCAACAGCCATTGCCCAGTCCCTAGAAGGGAAAGACAGGCAGAGCATAGAGCAAGTGTTAGACTTATATTCTCAGACCAGTGAGATCAAGGGGGCCGTTAAGGGCGAGATGACCGAGGACAAGTTAGAAGTCAAAGACAGCCTTCCTCTGGATACGGATCGTCAGACCACCTCCCTCTTTATCGAGGAGCGCGAGGTGAAAACGCAAGACGGTGGTACCATGACTCTCCAGTTTCTAGTTTCCATGGATTTGCAAAAGGAAGCAGAGCAAATCAGTCTCCAGTTTCTTCCCTATACCTTGCTGGCATCCTTTCTGATTTCCCTCTTGGTAGCCTATATCTACGCTAGGACCATTGTTGCTCCGATATTGGAAATCAAGCGAGTGACCCGTCGGATGATGGATCTGGATGCTCAAGTACGTTTGCGCGTGGATTCTAAGGATGAGATTGGTGATCTCAAGGAACAAATTAATAGCCTCTACCAGCATCTTTTGACTGTTATTGCGGACTTGCATGACAAGAATGAAGCTATTCTCCAGCTGGAAAAGATGAAGGTCGAATTTTTGCGAGGGGCTTCTCATGAACTGAAAACACCCTTGGCTAGTTTGAAAATCCTGATCGAAAACATGAAAGAAAATGTCGGTCGTTATAAGGATAGAGATCGCTATCTGGGAGTAGCCTTAGGAATTGTGGATGAGCTCAATCACCACGTTCTCCAGATACTTTCTCTCTCGTCTGTACAGGAATTACGAGATGATAGGGGAAAAATTGACCTACACCAGATGACGCAAAGTCTAGTCAAGGATTATGCCTTGCTAGCCAAGGAAAGAGAGCTTCAGATTGATAATAGCTTGTCCCATCAGCAGGCTTATCTAAATCCATCTGTCATGAAGTTGATTATGTCTAACCTTATCAGTAATGCTATTAAGCACTCTGTTCCAGGTGGCTTGGTTGGCATTGGAGAGAGAGAAGGGGAATTCTTTATCGAAAATAGCTGCAGTCCAGAAGAACAAGAAAAACTAGCCCAGTCTTTTTCTGACAATGCTAGTCGCAAGTCCAAGGGGTCTGGGATGGGGCTCTTTGTGGTCAAGAGTCTATTAGAACATGAAAAATTACCTTATCGTTTTGAGATGAAGGAGAATCGTTTGACCTTCTTCATAGCTTTTCCAAAAGTTGCCCAAGACTAGAGCGAGAAAGGGTTTACATAGATGAAGCTAGAAGAAATTCAATCGAAACTGCGGGAAAAACTAGATTTTTTTGTCAAAAAGTGATAAAATGAACAATGTAAATGGGATGACCCATAAAAATATACAGGAGGCCTGATAAAATGGCAATCGTTTCAGCAGAAAAATTTGTCCAAGCAGCTCGTGACAACGGTTATGCAGTTGGTGGATTTAACACAAACAACCTTGAGTGGACTCAAGCTATCTTGCGCGCAGCAGAAGCTAAAAAAGCTCCAGTTTTGATCCAAACTTCAATGGGTGCTGCTAAATACATGGGTGGTTACAAAGTTGCTCGCAACTTGATCGCTAACCTTGTTGAATCAATGGGTATCACTGTACCAGTAGCTATCCACCTTGACCACGGTCACTACGAAGATGCACTTGAGTGTATCCGAGTTGGTTATACTTCAGTTATGTTTGATGGTTCACACCTTCCAGTTGAAGAAAACCTTGAAAAAGCTCGTAAAGTTGTAGAATTTGCTCATGCAAATGGTGTATCAGTAGAAGCTGAAGTTGGTACTATCGGTGGTGAAGAAGACGGAATCATCGGTGATGGTGAATTGGCTCCAATCGAAGACGCTAAAGCAATGGTTGAAACTGGTATCGACTTCTTGGCAGCTGGTATCGGTAACATCCACGGTCCTTACCCAGCAAACTGGAAAGGTCTTCACCTTGATCACTTGCAAAAATTGACTGAAGCTGTTCCAGGATTCCCAATCGTATTGCACGGTGGATCAGGTATTCCTGATGAGCAAATCCAAGCAGCTATCAAACTTGGTGTTGCGAAAGTTAACGTTAACACTGAATGCCAAATCGCATTCGCTAACGCAACTCGTAAATTTGCTCGTGACTACGAAGCAAACGAAGCAGAATACGACAAGAAAAAACTCTTCGACCCACGTAAATTCTTGGCTGACGGTGTAAAAGCTATCCAAGCATCAGTTGAAGAACGTATCGACGTATTCGGTTCAGAAGGTAAAGCTTAATCTAGCTGAATAATACAGAGAAGACCTGCCCATTGGGTGGGTTTTTTAGTGTTTTAAGGAAACTATCAAACCAGAATTTTTGATTCAAACTATTATTTTAAGAGAGGAATCTCTAATTTCATAAACTTTAGGCAAACGCTTGCATTCTATTTTTTATTGGATTATAATAGGTTGGTATAAAGCCTTTTGTAGTAATAAAATGTAGAAGGTATAGAAAGTAAGGATTTAGAATACTTGTAGTCAAAAACACAATGTTGCTATTCCTTACATAGGGAGATAGATATGGCAATGATAGAAGTGGAACATCTTCAGAAAAATTTTGTGAAGACTGTTAAGGAACCGGGCTTGAAGGGGGCTTTGCGCTCCTTTATTCATCCTGAAAAGCAGACCTTTGAAGCGGTCAAGGATTTGACCTTTGAGGTCCCAAAAGGACAAATTTTAGGATTTATCGGGGCTAATGGTGCTGGGAAGTCGACAACCATTAAAATGCTCACAGGGATTTTAAAACCGACATCTGGTTTTTGTCGGATTAACGGCAAGATTCCCCAGGACAATCGCCAAGATTATGTCAAGGATATTGGAGTGGTCTTTGGGCAAAGAACCCAGTTATGGTGGGATTTGGCTCTGCAAGAGACCTATACGGTTTTGAAGGAGATTTACGATGTGCCAGACTCGCTCTTTCATAAGCGCATGGATTTTTTGAATGAAGTCTTGGATTTGAAGGACTTTATCAAGGACCCCGTGCGGACTCTTTCACTGGGACAGCGCATGCGGGCGGACATTGCAGCTTCCTTGCTTCACAATCCTAAGGTTCTCTTTTTAGATGAGCCGACCATTGGTTTGGACGTTTCGGTCAAGGATAACATTCGTCGGGCTATTACCCAGATCAATCAGGAGGAAGAAACCACCATTCTCTTGACCACTCACGACCTGAGCGACATTGAGCAACTTTGTGATCGGATTTTTATGATTGACAAGGGGCAAGAGATTTTTGATGGAACGGTTAGCCAGCTCAAGGAAACCTTTGGCAAGATGAAGACTCTTTCTTTTGAACTGCTACCAGATCAAAGTCATCTCCTTTCTCACTATGAAGGATTTTCGGATATGACTATTGATAGACAAGGAAACAGTCTCAACATTGAATTCGATAGTTCCCGCTACCAGTCGGCTGATATTATCAA
>CAJZLM010000130.1:0-4226 GCA_916050595.1 Streptococcus mitis
AGATGAAAAGACTCTTGAAACAAAATGCTCAGAGTCTAGTGGAAGGTGAGTTATTTATCCGCCAACAATTTTTCAAGGAATTGGAAATCAGCGATCAGGAAATGGATGAGCATCCAATCGCTCCAACCTGCTATCATTATATCTCTCACATTTATCGGCAATTTGCAGAGCCAAACTTGGGTATTGCCTTTGCAAGCTTGCTGCCTTGTCCTTGGCTATATCATGATATAGGCAAATCACTTAATCTTAAACCATCACCAAATCCTCTCTATCAACAATGGATTGAAACGTATATTACGGATGAATTGGAGCAGCAGATCAGAGAGGAAGAGGCTCTGGTCAATCAACTCTATCGAGAAAGTGACGAGACAGACAAGAAAAAAATGCTAGATGCCTTCCACATCAGTGTTCATATGGAAGCTAAGTTTTGGGAAATGGCCTACCAACACCAGACATGGAAGAGCGATTTACAGTCTTTAGAAACAGGAGAAGAATAGAAACATGAGAAAGCACCAATTACAAGTTCACAAATTAACCATTTTATCCATGATGATTGCCCTTGATGTAGTCCTTACGCCTATCTTTCGGATTGAGGGAATGGCACCGATGTCCAGTGTAGTCAATATTCTAGCTGGAATCATGATGGGACCTGTTTATGCCTTGGTTATGGCTACAGTGACAGCCTTTATCCGTATGACGACTCAAGGGATTCCGCCTTTAGCTCTCACAGGAGCGACTTTTGGAGCCCTTCTAGCAGGTCTCTTTTATAAGTATGGTAGAAAATTTTACTTTTCTGCTTTGGGAGAAATTTTGGGAACAGGTATTATTGGTTCTATTGTTTCCTATCCTGTTATGGTACTCTTTACAGGATCGGCAGCTAAGCTTAGCTGGTTTATCTACACTCCTCGATTTTTCGGAGCAACCTTGATTGGTACAGCGATTTCCTTTATTGCCTTTCGATTTTTAATCAAGCAGGAATTCTTTAAAAAAGTTCAGGGATATTTCTTTGATGAAAGGATAGACTGATGCAGGCATTTACAAATCCTTTTCCTCTGGCAACGACTTCCCTCATTCACTGTATTACCAATGAGATTTCTTGTGAGATGCTAGCAAATGGGATTTTGGCTCTGGGATGTAAACCAGTTATGGCAGATGATCCCCGTGAGGTTCTTGATTTTACTAAGCAAAGCCAGGCACTCTTCATCAATTTGGGGCATTTGTCAGCTGAGAAGGAAAAAGCAATCCGTATGGCAGCTTCTTATGCAGATCAAGTTTGTCTTCCAATGGTAGTAGATGCAGTTGGCGTAACAGTTTCATCCATTCGTAAGAGCTTAGTTAAAGACCTTTTAGACTATAGACCTACGGTACTTAAAGGAAATATGTCGGAAATCCGAAGTCTTGTTGGCTTAAAACACCACGGCGTTGGGGTAGATGCGAGTGCTAAAGATCAAGAAACTGAGGATTTGCTTCAAGTCTTGAAAGACTGGTGTCAGATCTATCCAGGTATGTCATTCTTAGTCACAGGCCCTAAGGACCTCATCGTTTCGAAGAATCAGGTCGCTGTACTGGGAAATGGCTGTGCTGAATTAGACTGGATAACAGGGACAGGAGACTTGGTTGGAGCTTTAACAGCTGTTTTTCTCAGCCAAGGAAAGACTGCCTTTGAAGCTTCTTTCCTAGCGGTTTCTTATCTCAATATCTCCGCTGAGAGAATAGTTGTTCAAGGAATGGGATTGGAAGATTTTCGTTACCAAGTACTCAATCAGCTTTCACTCCTCAAAAGAGATGAAAACTGGCTAGATGCTATCAAAGGAGAGGTTTATGAATAGAGAAGCACTTAGACTATATCTGGTAACCAATCGCTACCAAGATTCCTTGCAAAGTTTTCTTGAAAAGATTGAGACGGCTTGCCGCTCAGGGGTTACCATAGTCCAATTACGAGAAAAAAATCTCACAACAAATCAATATTATCAACTGGCAAAACAAGTCAAGGAAATAACAGATGCCTATCAGGTACCCTTGATAATCGATGATCGTTTGGATGTTTGTCTTGCGGTTGATGCTGCTGGTCTGCATATTGGAGACGATGAACTACCAGTTTCGGTTGCCCGCAAAGTCCTAGGTCCTGAAAAAATCCTCGGTGTCACAGCTAAAACTGTAAAAAGAGCCCTCGAGGCAGAAGAAGGAGGTGCGGATTACTTGGGGACAGGAGCCATTTTCCCGACTACGACCAAGGAAAATGCACCCATCACTCTGATTTCAACCTTGAAGACAATTTGCCAAAGGGTTGCCATTCCAGTAGTTGCCATTGGCGGCTTGACATCAGAGAACATTGACCAACTTATCGGCACGGGCATAGCTGGTGTAGCTGTAGTGCGTGATTTGATGCAGGCAGAAGATATAGAGACAAAAACGCAAGCCTTTTTGACAAAGTTGGATGACATTATTTTCTAATTAATACTCAATGAAAATCAAAGAGCAAACTAGGAAGCTAGTCGCAGGTTGCTCAAAGCACAGCTTTGAGGTTGCAGATAAAGCTGACGTCGTTTGAAGAGATTTTCGAAGAGTATAAAAACTCTCTAATTCCCTTAAAGTAGGAACTAGAGAGTTTTTTTAATCTTTAAAGCTTGTATGGTTAACTGGGCCAGAACCATGACCGAGTTGAGGGGCGTCTTGGATGGCTTTCGTGATAAAGGCCTTGGCTTTATCGACTGCTTGATAGAGGGTTTTCCCCTTGGCTAGTTCAGCAGTAATCACTGCAGCAAAGGTACATCCAGTACCATGTGTATGACAGGTTTGAATTCGTGGACTTTCCCAGACAAAATGGTCCTCCTTGGTAAAGAGGAAATCCTTGGCACCGCCTTCGAGATGGCCTCCTTTGATGACAACAGACTGAGGACCAAATTCTTTTAAAATCAGGCGACCGGCACGCTGCATGTCTTCAGGATCATGGATTGAAAAACCAACAATCTCTTCTGCCTCAGGAAGATTGGGTGTAATAATAGTTGCAAGGGGAAGTAGATTTGTTTTTAGGTAGTCTCTGGCACTGGTATCAATCAGGGTGTCTCCGCTTGTTGCGACCATAACAGGGTCAAGGACGTAGGGACAATCCAGCTTTTTAAGATAGGGCTGGATGATCTCCATGATCTCAGTAGTTGCCAACATCCCTGTTTTTACAGCCTGAGGTGGAATATCAGAAAAGACACTCTCCAATTGGGCTTTCAACATTTGAGGAGAAACGTGCTCGATTAATTGAACACCTCTGGTATTTTGAGCGACAAGACTGGTCACAACGGCCATTCCATAGACATCTCTAGCTTGGAACGACTTTAAGTCAGCCATAATGCCAGCACCACCACTAGGGTCAGTCCCTGCAATGGTCAAAGCAACGGGTAAATAAGTCATCTAAAACCTCCCAACCAACTGAAGTTTGTATTCTTAAGAACAAGCTAGTCTGTTTTAGAAAGGCAATAGAAGACTGCTAGTCCCCATTATCATTTCCACTTCCATCAGCTAGCATTACCTAGATTGAGTCAAAGGGTCTAACAGTCGTTAATCTCAGCTTTACGCACCCCTAGTGGTTGTTTTCTTTTTTCTTTAGTATAGCATATTTTCATAGTTTATATAGTAAGATTTGACTGCAAATCCTTTATCATAGGGTTAAAATTCAATTTTTCAAAGAAAAGATTAATTTCATAGTTGACAAATGTAGATTTTAAGAGTATACTGATACTTGTAATTGACAAATGTAGATTTTGGAGGTGTGCTGATGCAGATTTCGGATGCAGAATGGCAGGTCATGAAGATTATCTGGATGCAGGGAGAACAGACTAGTACTGATCTCATAAAAGTATTAGAGAAAAGGTTCAGTTGGTCCAAATCCACGATCCAGACACTCTTGGCTCGTTTGGTGGAAAAAGAATGTTTGACTCGGGAAAAGCAGGGCAAGTCCTTTACTTATTCAGCTCTTTTGACGCAGGAAGATAGTAGGAAGTTACTTGTCCAGGATATCAAAGACAAGCTTTGTTCTCGAAGAATAAAGCTCTTGCTAGCTGATTTGATTGAAGAATGTGACTTTACCCTAGCTGACTTGGAAGGCTTGGAAGAAGTGATTTCAAAGAAAAAAGCAAGTGCTGTAACAGAAGTAAAATGTAATTGTATGTGAAGGAGACGCTATGTTAAATCTATTTGTATCTATTGTTGTTTTAGGAATGATTGCTTTTATC
>CAJZLM010000131.1:0-4212 GCA_916050595.1 Streptococcus mitis
AGGTGTTAGAATACCTGATGAGACATCAATGGATGGATTAATATCAGACGCTTCTGATATTAGTAAAGATAGAATTCTCTATCGTGCTTCATTTCCAGTACATAATAAACCAGAACAATTCTTATATCGTGTAGAATAAGAGTGAAACAGATTGATTTAAATAATAGCACCTCACGCACATGGGAATGCTCAACCTTTCTTCTACAAAGTCAAATAAGATTTTCCCAAAATCCATTGACAAAAGCCAACATTTTTTGTAAAATAAGAATCAATTAAATACCAACACCGAATGAAGTTTAATAGAAGTGGCGAATCGTTTGATTTTCCATGACTGTAAATGGACGGAACTCTGGAGAGACCGTAAAGGCACCGAAGGGGCAAGGCAGGCAACTGCTCAAACTCTCAGGTAAAAGGACAGAGCTAGGATAGACCGCTTTTTAGCATTTATCTAAGCATTCCAGAGTACATGTATCTTACATGTGCTCTTTCTTTTGGGGTTGAAAAGATAGGAGAATAGAATGTTAGAATTGCTTAAATCAATCGATGCTTTTGCTTGGGGTCCTCCCCTCTTGATTTTATTGGTCGGAACAGGGATTTATCTCACTGCTCGTCTAGGACTTTTGCAGGTTTTGCGTTTGCCTAAGGCCTTCCAGCTTATTTTTACCAAGGATAAGGGGCATGGCGATGTATCCAGCTTTGCGGCACTATGTACAGCCCTAGCAGCGACAGTTGGTACGGGAAATATTATCGGGGTGGCGACGGCTATCAAGGTCGGTGGCCCAGGAGCCCTCTTTTGGATGTGGATGGCCGCTTTCTTTGGAATGGCTACCAAGTATGCTGAAGGGCTCTTGGCTATCAAATACCGCACCAAGGACGACCATGGTGCAGTAGCGGGAGGTCCCATGCACTATATCCTTCTAGGGATGGGAGAAAAGTGGCGACCACTTGCCATCTTCTTTGCCCTGGCAGGTGTGCTAGTAGCTTTATTAGGAATCGGAACCTTCACCCAAGTAAACTCGATTACAGAATCTATCCAAAATACAACAACAATTTCGCCAGCCATCACTGCTCTTGTATTGTCGGTATTTGTAGCGATTGCCGTCTTTGGTGGCCTCAAGTCCATTTCTAAGGTTTCAACTACAGTTGTTCCTTTTATGGCCATCATCTATATTTTGGGAACTCTTACAGTTATTTTCTTTAATATTGGGAAAATCCCTGCCACAATCGCTTTAATCTTGACATCGGCTTTTAGTCCGGTTGCTGCAGTAGGTGGATTTGCCGGTGCTAGCATTCGGATGGCTATTCAAAATGGTGTGGCGCGAGGTGTGTTCTCGAACGAATCTGGTCTGGGTTCGGCTCCCATTGCAGCAGCTGCAGCCAAGACAAACGAACCAGTAGAGCAAGGATTGATTTCCATGACAGGAACATTTATTGATACACTCATTATCTGTACTCTGACTGGTTTGACCATCTTGGTGACTGATGTTTGGAGTGGTGACTTAAATGGGGTTGCCTTGACTCAGTCTGCTTTCTCAACAGTCTTTTCACACTTTGGACCTGCCCTTTTGACCATTTTCCTTGTGCTCTTTGCATTTACAACGATTCTAGGTTGGAACTACTATGGAGAACGCTGTTTCGAGTTCCTCTTTGGGGTTCGCTTTATCTGGCTCTACCGTGTGGTCTTTGTACTCATGGTCTTGTTGGGAGGATTTATCGAGTTGGATATGGTTTGGATTATCGCAGATATTGTCAATGCTTTGATGGCTCTACCAAACTTGATTGCCCTCTTAGTTTTATCTCCAGTTGTTATTGCTGAAACTAAAAAGTATTTTAATAAATAATGGAATCACACATCTCGTGTGATTTTTTGCTTTCATAAAAAATTTCTATCAGTGCAATTTAAAATATATATTATACACGGTATAGAATCTGTGATAGACTAGGTTTCAACAAAATGAAAAGAGGTTTTATGATGACAACATTTACAATCCATACAGTCGAATCAGCACCAGCAGAAGTGAAAGAAGTTCTTGAAACAGTAGAAAAAGATAACAATGGCTATATTCCTAACCTAATTGGTCTCTTGGCTAATGCACCGACTGCTTTAGAGGCTTACCGTACTGTCGGAGCTATCAACCGTCGCAACAGCTTGACACCCGTTGAGCGTGAAGTGGTGCAAATCACAGCAGCCGTAACCAATGGTTGTGCCTTCTGCGTCGCAGGTCACACAGCCTTTTCAATCAAACAAATCCAGATGAATGATGACCTTTTGCAAGCCCTCCGCAATCGTACTCCAATTGAAACAGATCCTAAATTGGACACCCTAGCTAAGTTTACCTTGGCGGTTATCAATACCAAGGGTCGTGTAGGAGATGAAGCCTTGTCTGAGTTTTTAGAAGCTGGCTACACCCAACAAAATGCCTTGGATGTGGTTCTTGGTGTCAGCCTAGCAAGCCTTTGTAACTATGCCAACAACCTAGCTAATACCCCAATTAATCCAGAATTGCAACCTTATGCTTAATTCATATCTGAGTAAAATGAAGTCTGAAATAATCGGACTTCGTTTTTTTATCCCCTCATTTAAGCACTTTTATGCTATACTGAAGCTGACATGATTATTGGAGGTTAAGATGAAAAAACTCCCCTTGGTATTTTCTGGTTGTTTGCTAGGTTTGGCAGGAGCTGGAAATCTTATGTTAGATACGTTACCGATTCTGTCCCATCTGCTTAGTCTGACAGGTTTGATTTTGTGGATTTACTTTCTGATTTTGCATTTGTTTAGTTGGAAGGAAACCAAGCAAGAATTGACTAAGCCTCCTCTTTTGTCAGGAATGGGGACCTTTCCCATGGCTGGGATGATTTTATCGACTTATGTCTTTCGCATTTTCCCTCATTTTTCTATAGTAGCGCAAGGACTCTGGTGGTTTTCTTTTCTCTTGGATTGGGCCTTGATTGTTATTTTTACAATTAAATTTGCCTATCCATGTAAGAGAGTAAACTCTACTCCCAGCTGGACGGTGCTTTATGTGGGGATAGCAGTGGCAGCCTTGACCTATCCTCTCGTAGGTATCATCGAAATTGCCTATGTGACCTTGATTTTTGGATTTCTCTTGACCTTCTATCTCTACCCGCTTATTTATAGCGATTTAAAGAAACATCCACTCCCGCTAGCCTTGCTTGCGCAAGAAGGAATCTACTGTGCTCCTTTCTCTCTACTCTTGGCTTCCCTAGTTCGAGTTGGAGGAGCCAGCCTACCGACTTGGGGCTTGATTGTCATGATCTTGGCTTCCCAATCCTTCTTTTTCTTTGTTTTGACTCGCCTGCCCAATATTTTAAAACAAGGCTTTCAACCAGCCTTCTCAGCCTTAACCTTCCCAACCATTATCACAGCTACTTCGCTTAAGATGGCTCAGGGAATCTTGAAACTTCCATTTCTGGATTATCTGGTACTGGCTGAAACCGCTATTTGCTTAATTATTTTACTCTTTGTATTGGGCGCTTATCTGATTTGGTTACGAAAAAAGGTCTAGCTAGAAATAGCTAAACCTTATTTTTTATGGTTTGATAACTGCAGCTCCACCCATGTATGGACGAAGAACTTCTGGGATGGTCACAGAGCCATCTGTATTTTGGTAGTTTTCAAGAATAGCAGCCACTGTACGTCCAACTGCAAGTCCAGAACCGTTCAAGGTATGGAGCAATTTCACCTTGCCATCTGCTTCATCACGGTAACGGATTTGGGCACGACGGGCTTGGAAATCTTCTGTGTTTGAACAGCTTGAGATTTCACGGTAGGTATTTTGTGCTGGAATCCAAACTTCCAAGTCGTAAGTCTTGGCAGCTGAGAAGCCCATATCTCCAGTAGAGAGAGCAACGACACGGTATGGAAGGTTGAGTTTTTGAAGGATGTTTTCAGCGTTGGCTGTCATTTTTTCCAATTCTTCGTAAGATTCTTCTGGCTTGGCAAATTTGACCATTTCAACCTTGTGGAATTGGTGCAAACGAATCAAGCCACGAGTATCACGACCAGCTGAACCAGCTTCAGAACGGAATGATGGACTCATAGCAGTAAAGTAGATTGGCAAGTCTTTTCCATCAAGGATTTCATCACGGTAGTAGTTGGTCAGAGGAACTTCAGCAGTAGGAATGAGGACGTAGTTCGTATCTTTCAATTCAAACGTATCTTCCTTGAATTTTGGATATTGACCAGTA
>CAJZLM010000132.1:0-4164 GCA_916050595.1 Streptococcus mitis
GCGGATCCTCTTTTCTTGTTGAAAAGATAAAAAACTTACTAGCCTAGAAATAAGGTAACTGAGTTCTACTCTGTATTCAATTTTTAGGAATGAGAAAGTCTAGATAAAACTGGACAACTTCCTGTTCTGTGAAGTCTTGCCCTTTTTTGAGCCACCAGATCAATGTCTCGGTAAAGTTTGTTACGACCAAGTGTTGGAGATAAGAGGCAGGCAGACTTGGGTGAGCTTCTTTCAAATCATCAGCCAACAAGGGATAGACGTGGTTCTCCAATTCTCTCTGGAGTTGACGGAGGAAGTAGTCATTTTTGGAAAATAGCAGACTGGTGATATGATCTTGATTCTTCTGAAAATGGAGAAAGAGGTGGGCGAGGTAATCTTCGGTTGAAATGGACTCCTCTCTTTCAAAGAGGTGATGGAAGAGGTAGCGACAAAGCTCGTCCAGAAGTAGTTCCTTACTCTCATAGTGACAGTAAAAAGTGGAACGTCCCACGTCTGCGAGATCAATGATATCCTGAACCGTAGTGGATTCGTAGTCCTTATCGTTCAAAAGTTGTAGAAAAGCTTGATAGATGGCTTTTTTTGTTTTACTGATACGACGGTCGATTTTAGTCATATGGACACTTGAGGCAAATTGTTCAGAACTGAATAAAGCTGACGTTTTGCTTCTATCCTTTCTTTGAGTTTTAGTGGATAATGATAATGAACAAGGTGTTCATAAATCTATTATAACAAAGGAATGAGAAAGATGAAGGCAAAATATACTGTTTGGGTAGCTTTTTTCTTAAACTTGACTTATGCTATTGTCGAGTTTATTGCAGGTGGAGTATTTGGTTCGAGTGCTGTTCTTGCTGACTCTGTGCATGACTTGGGAGATGCGATTGCAATTGGAATATCAGCTTTTCTAGAAACCATCTCTAATCGTGAAGAAGACAATCAGTACACCTTGGGTTATAAGCGTTTTAGTCTGCTAGGAGCCTTGGTAACAGCGATAATACTCATGACAGGATCTGTTCTAGTTATTTTGGAAAATGTTACGAAGATTTTAAATCCGCAACCAGTCAATGACGAGGGGATTCTCTGGTTAGGAATTATTGCAGTAAGTATTAATGTGTTAGCGAGTTTAGTGGTTGGTAAGGGAAAGACAAAGAATGAGTCTATTCTGAGTCTGCATTTTCTGGAAGATACCTTAGGGTGGCTGGCTGTCATCCTAATGGCCATTGTTCTTCGATTCACGGACTGGTATATCCTAGATCCACTTTTGTCCCTTGTCATTTCTTTCTTTATTCTTTCAAAAGCTCTTCCACGTTTTTGGTCTACGCTCAAGATTTTCTTGGATGCTGTGCCAGAAGGTCTTGATATCAAGCAAGTAAAGAATGGCCTGGAGCGATTGGACAATGTGGCCAGTCTTAATCAGCTTAATCTCTGGACTATGGATGGTTTGGAAAAAAATGCCATTGTCCATGTTTGTATGAAAGAAATGGGAAATATGGAAGCTTGTAAAGAATCTATTCGAATTTTTCTCAAAGATTGTGGTTTCCAAAATATTACCATTGAAGTGGATGTTGACCTAGAAACTCACCAAGCGCATAAGCGCAATATAACAGAGTTAGAAGCAAGTCATGATCAAAATCATCATCATTGATGAGGTGTAGTATAAGTGAGCGAAAGCATAATAAAAAGTGTATACTTAAACTAGTAAAAATGGAGAGGATATGTTAATGAAATCAGCAGTATATACAAAGGCGGGTCAGGTTGGACTTGCTACAATTGAACGTCCGCAAATTATAGACGCAGATGATGTGATTATTCGTGTAGTTCGCGCGTGCGTTTGTGGATCGGATCTGTGGAGGTACCGTAATCCAGAAACGAAAGCTGGACACAAAAATAGTGGACACGAAGCGATTGGGATTGTCGAAGAAACTGGGGAAGCCATTACGACGGTGAAACCAGGTGACTTTGTGATCGTCCCTTTTACACATGGATGTGGTGAGTGTGATGCCTGTCTTGCTGGCTTTGACGGTTCTTGCGATAATCATATTGGTAATAACTTGGGAGGCGATTTTCAGGCGGAATATATTCGTTTTCACTATGCAAACTGGGCGCTGGTTAAAATCCCTGGACAACCTTCTGACTACACAGAAGGTATGCTAAAGTCCCTCTTGACTCTTGCTGATGTCATGCCGACAGGCTATCATGCGGCGCGAGTTGCAAATGTTCAAAAAGGGGACAAGGTTGTTGTTATCGGTGATGGGGCTGTTGGTCAATGTGCTGTCATCGCGGCTAAAATGCGTGGTGCATCGCAAATTATCCTTATGAGTCGTCATGAAGATCGTCAAAAGATGGCTCTGGAGTCGGGTGCGACAGCTATTGTAGCTGAGCGAGGTCAAGAAGGTATTGCCAAGGTGCGTGAAATTCTCGGTGGCGGAGCAGATGCAGCACTTGAATGTGTTGGTACGGAGGCTGCTGTAGAACAGGCGCTAGGTGTTCTTCATAATGGAGGGCGTATGGGATTTGTAGGAGTCCCACACTATAATAATCGTGCTCTTGGTTCGACATTTATGCAAAATATCTCTGTAGCAGGTGGGGCAGCTTCTGCTACAACATACGATAAGCAATTTTTACTAAAAGCTGTTCTGGATGGCGATATCAATCCAGGTCGCGTCTTTACTTCAAGTTATAAACTGGAAGATATCGACCAGGCTTATAAAGACATGGACGAACGCAAGACCATTAAGTCTATGATTGTGATGGACTAAAAAGAAAATCCTAATGGAGATTTGAGACTCTCTATTAGGATTTTTGGCTTTATTATATTAGTTGAGTTATGGCAGAGTACTCTCTCTCAATGTCAGTCTGGTTCCCAGCATAGTCAGGCTAGGGATTTTGCGACCGTGGAGTACTTCCTTGTTAAGAATATCCATACCTGCTCGGCCCATTTCTTCGGTATAGACGGTGATGCTGGAGAGGGGAGGATAGACTTGCTTGGTCAGGCTGGTGTCGTTAAAGGAAATAAGACTGACGCGGTCTGGCAGGCTGATTCCAGCTTCTTGGAGGGCACGGAGGGCACCGATAGCTAAACTATCGCTGGCTGCGAAAAAGGCTGGCGGGAGTTGGTCTCCCAAGTTCTGAATGGCCTCTTTCATTAAGTCATAGCCAGACTGGGCAGTAAAGCTTCCTTGAAAGACCAGTTCATCATGATAGATTCCCTTCGCTTGACTGTAGTTTCTGAAGTTTTCCAGCCGCTTATCCTCAATGATTTCTTCTTGGTCGGTTGTTTCCTCAAGACCTGTTAGAATCCCGATATGGTCCATCCCTTGGCTGAGAAAATAATCGACAACCTGTTTCATGGCAGTATAAAAGTCCGTGATAATGCAGGTATGTCCCAGGGAAAGTGTATCGCTGTCTAGAAATACAAGAGGCTTTTGGTATTCTTCGAAGGCAGAAATCTGAGCTCGACTAAACTTTCCGATGCAGAGAATCCCAATTACTTCCTCGCTTAGGGTAAAAGGATGGTCATTAAAATAGCGCAAGATATCATAGTCCAACTCTTGAGCTCTTTTTTCTATGCCTAGGCGAATCTGGTAGTAGTAGAGGTCGTCCAGCTCCCCTTGTTCACTGACCCATTGGATAATGGCAATCTTTTGCTTGGGTTTGTGGGACTCGCCTGTCTTGAGGTGCTTGGTGTAGCCCAGCTCTTCAGCAACGGTTAAAATACGGTGCCTGGTTTCTTCTGTAACAGATAGGCTCTGGTCGCGGTTTAGGACACGGGATACGGTCGCGATAGAGACAGAGGCTAGCTGTGCAATGTCTTTTAAGGTAGCCATAAATCCTCCTTCTTTTAGGTTAGTATATCATATTTTTCTGCTTTTTACTGATAGTTTAGTAAAATTTTAGTAAAAAGGATTGACCTTGGGAAATCCCTTGGATACAATAGAAGAAAACGATTACACGTTAAGGTGACTTAACGGACAGTAAAAGGAGAAATCATATGACACAACATCTTACTGCTGAAGCCCTTCGCAAAGACTTTCTTGCCGTTTTTGGTCAAGAAGCAGACCAAACTTTCTTTTCACCAGGTCGTATCAATCTGATTGGTGAACACACAGACTACAACGGTGGGCACGTTTTTCCTGCTGCTATTTCCTTGGGAACTTATGGTGCAGC
>CAJZLM010000133.1:0-4146 GCA_916050595.1 Streptococcus mitis
GATTTCCTCCTCTGCCATCCAAATGGGATGTTCGCGCAAGATAAATTGATTCTCCCCGTACTCTGCTAGAAAGACGCCTACTTCCTCTAAAAGAGACATTCTTTCCTTGAGACGAAGGGCATCATCCGCAGGAAATTCAAAGATATAGGGCACTAGGAGTTGCTGCTGGCTCTGATCAACATTGCCAATGCTTTCACGGTACTCCTCGTACTTGACCCGTTCCTGAGCCGCATGCTGGTCTATGATGTAGAGTCCATCTCGCCCTTGGGCAAAGAGATAGGTTCCATGCATTTGCCCGAAAAATTCCAACTCTGGGAAACTTGAAGATTCTTCTCGCTCCAGCTTGTCATAAGCCTTATCCAAACTGGCCAAATCTAACTCTGGATGGTCTAATTGGTCATAATTAGCAGGCTTTCTCTCTGCAAAATGCAGTTTAGCTGGTTTGGTCAATTGGTCCAAGGTTTCCTTGGCAAAGAGGGTTAGATCCTGTCCTTCATCAGTCAATTCTACCTGATAATCAGCCACCTCAGCTTGACTAGGTCTTGTCGGCTCAGTATTCTCATAGTAGAGCGTATTTTCTTTGAGTGGGAGAATGGTCTGCTCCACCTTCTCACGATTGCGCACGGTCGATTTGGCAAGATTTTCCAAGGCATCTGGAATCAAGGTTTGTTCCTTGAGACTATTTGCAATAGCTTCTGAAACCAGCGTCATCAGTTCTTTTTCCTTGGAAATCCGCACCTCTTGCTTGGTTGGATGCACATTGACATCTGCTAGATAAGGGTCGATATGGATATGAATGACAGCCAGTGGAAAACGGCCTACCATGAGCTTGCTACCATAACCATCTAAAATAGCACGGTTGAGCAAGAAGTTCTTGATATAACGGCCATTGATGAAGAGGCTGATATAGTTGCGGTTGGCTCTAGTTAACTCAGGCAAGGACACAAAGCCAGAAATTTCGAAGTCTAAGTCAGAGTTCTCAATTTCAATCATCTTCTTTGCACTCGCCAAACCATAAATCCCTGCAATAGCTTGACGCAGTTGACCAGTCCCAGCTGTCCGCGTCATTTCCTTGCCATCACTAATCAAGCTGAAAGAAATCTCAGGATGGGCCAAGCCCAGACGGTTGACAATATCAATGATATGAGACAACTCTGCTTGCTGGCTCTTCATATACTTGAGGCGGGCAGGCGTGTTGAAAAAGAGGTCCTCCACACAAACCTTGGTTCCCACAGGACTAGTCGCTGGAATGATTTCTTCTACTTCTCCTCCACGAGCGACGAGCTTGGTTCCATGACTTGCACCATCCATCGCCGTCAACAGAGTCAGTACACTAACAGACGCGATAGAAGGCAAGGCTTCACCACGAAAACCAAGCGTCCGAATCCGAAAGAGGTCTGCTTGATTTTTTATCTTACTAGTCGCATGACGACGCAAGGCCAATTCCACCTCATCGTGGGCAATTCCATGACCATTATCCGTGATTTGAATCTTCTTGAGACCAGCTTCCTCAATCTCAATGATAATCTGACTAGAGCCCGCATCAATGGCGTTTTCTACCAGCTCCTTAACAACGCTAGCTGGACGCTCGATAACCTCTCCAGCTGCGATCTGGTTTGCCAGCACCTCTGGCAATTCAATAATATGAGACATTTTTCAGCCCCTTTCCGTATCTATTTTCCTAGAAATTGATTAGTGCTATTATACCATATTTCAGATAGGACAGAAAAGCTCCGCCACATAGGAGCCAAATCCCTCCACATAAACAAAGTCCCTTGTCAGGTATCGTAAAATAGTGTTTAATAAAGGTGTACAAGAAGTGATCACAATTTTGTATGAAAAACAAGGAGAGAAATTTATGAAAGTAGAACTACAGATTAGTGAGACTTACAAGGAGGAAAAACTGATTGTCCAAGCACCTCAAGAAACTGAAAAAGTCCAAAAAGTCATCGAATTTGCAGAAAATCTGGACCGAAAAGAAAAAATCAAAGGAAAAATTGATGATCAGGTCTATCTAGTTAAGATTGGCAAGGTTCAGCGCTTCTATATCGAGAATCGGAAGGTTCTAGCAGAAACGGCTAGCCAGACCTACAATATTGATTTACGGCTCTATCAAGTCCTTGAAATTCTGCCAAGCAATTTTATCCAAATTTCCCAATCTGAAATCATCAATATCAACTCCATCTCTCATCTGAAGCTCACGCCCAACGGTCTGGTAGAAATTTTCTTGAAAAACGAAAGCTTCACCTACTCTTCACGCCGTTATCTAAAAATCATCAAGGAGAAATTAGAACTATGAAAAAACAAATCTTCCACGACGCAGCTACTGGTGTCCTCATCGGTCTCATCCTCTCTATCATCTTTTCACTCATTTATGCACCAAGTACCTACGCCCCGTTAAGTCCCGACTCTCTTATCGGACAAATGATGACTCAACATCAGGTTCACGGTGCCTTGGTCTTGCTCTACTGCACACTGATCTGGGCAGCCATTGGTATTCTCTTCAACTTTGGCAAGCGATTATTCAGCCGTGACTGGAGCATGCTTCGTGCCACTCTGACTCATTTCTTCCTTATGCTGGCTGGCTTTGTCCCACTAGCAACTCTAGCAGGTTGGTTCCCTTTCCACTGGTTCTTCTATCTCCAGCTCATTATCGAGTTTGCGATTGTTTACCTCATCATTTGGGCTATTTCCTATAAAAGAGCATCAAAAAAAGTGGGCCATATCAATCAACTCTTGGAGCATAGAAAGTAAGAAACTCATAATAAGCAAATCCGAGAAAGAAACTTCTCGGTTTTTCTGTATCCTGCTGCACCTTTCTATCATAGCAGTTATTTTCAGATCTTCTTTGTAAATTTTCTGTAATTTTCTATCTTTTTTCAAAATATTCTTGCATTTTCCTAAAGTTTTTTGTAGAATATAGATTACATATCCAGATTATTCTGAAAATTCAAAAAGGAGTATTTATCATGTCGCAAGCTATTTCGTTAAATCAATCAACCTGGACAAGTAAACTAAAAGCAATGGGACCTGGAATCCTAATGGCTTCTGCTGCTGTTGGCGGTTCTCACATTGTATCTTCCACTCAAGCTGGTGGTTCTTATGGGTGGTCGCTACTCCTCTTGGTCATCTTAGCCAATGTCTTTAAATATCCATTTTTCCGTTTTGGTGCTGAATACACCGCTGATACTGGAAAGACTTTGGTTGAAGGTTATGCCGAAAAAGGAAAACTCTATCTCTGGATTTTCTTTATCCTCAATATCTTTTCGGCCATGGTCAACACAGCTGGTGTCGCCATTCTGTGCTCAGCTATCATCGCCAGCGCCTTCCCAATGATCGGTCTGAGCATCACTCAGTGGTCCCTCATTCTCGTTGCAATCATTTGGGCTATGTTGCTCTTTGGAGGCTACAAACTCTTAGACGGCATGGCAAAATGGATCATGTCAGCTTTGACCATTGCAAC
The DNA here is from genome assembly GCA_916050595.1 of Streptococcus mitis. Taxonomy (GTDB): domain Bacteria; phylum Bacillota; class Bacilli; order Lactobacillales; family Streptococcaceae; genus Streptococcus; species Streptococcus mitis_CY. The sequence continues at coordinate 3,464 of CAJZLM010000133.1, forward strand.
TGTTCTTGCAGTTATCATCGCGGCGATCAAGCATCCCGAATACAGCTCTGATTTTGTCGAAAAGACACCTTGGCAAATGGCAGCTCTACCCTTCATCGTTTCCCTCTTAGGGTGGATGCCGGCTCCTATTGAAATTTCAGCTATCAATTCACTTTGGTCTGCTGAAAAGAAAAAGACCGTCAACTTTAACACCGAGGACGCTCTATTTGACTTTAACGTTGGTTACATTGGAACAGCTATCCTAGCTGTGTTCTTTGTAGCACTGGGAGCATTGATTCAATATCCTACAGGGCAAGCAGTTGAAGCTGCTTCAGCCAAATACATCTCTCAATTCGTGGGCATGTATGCCTCTGTTCTTGGCGAATGGTCCCGTTACTTGATTACCTTTATTGCCTTCCTGTGTATCTTTGGAACAGTTATCACTGTTATTGATGGCTATTCTCGTGTCAATCAGGAATCTCTCCGACTGCTAATCAGTCAAAAAGAAGACAATCGTAAATCTTTGAACATCTGGATGACCATCACTGCTATCATCGGTATTGTCATTATCAAGTTCTTCGCTGGTCAGGTTTCAACCATGCTCCGCTTTGCTATGATTGGTTCTTTCCTGACAACACCATTCTTCGCTCTTTTAAACTACGCCTTGGTAACGCGTGAAAACAAAAATCTTCCTTCTTGGCTCA
>CAJZLM010000134.1:0-4124 GCA_916050595.1 Streptococcus mitis
TATAAGTACAAATTATTGAGCTATAGCATATAAGTCTATTCCCTACATATTTTTTAAATGTTCTACGAGTTAATTTGAAATGTTTAGCTTGTGGTATAATAGATTCATGGATAAAAAATATGAAAAAATCTCCCAGGATTTGGGAGTGACGTTAAAGCAAATTGATACCGTTCTAAGTTTGACAGCTGAAGGGGCGACTATTCCCTTTATCGCGCGTTATCGCAAGGACATGACTGGTAGTTTGGATGAGGTGGCGATTAAGGCTATTATCGACTTGGATAAAAGTCTGAGCAATCTCAACGATCGTAAGGAAACTGTCTTGGCTAAGATTCAAGAACAAGGTAAGTTGACCAAGGATTTGGAAGAAGCTATCTTAGCTGCCGAAAAATTAGCAGACGTTGAAGAACTTTATCTTCCATATAAGGAAAAACGTCGGACCAAGGCAACCATTGCCCGTGAAGCCGGACTCTTCCCGCTTGCTCGCTTGATTTTGCAGAATGTAGCTGACTTAGAGAAAGAGGCTGAAAAGTTTGTCTGTGAAGGATTTGCAACTGGTAAGGAAGCCTTGGCTGGTGCAGTTGATATTTTGGTCGAAGCTTTATCGGAAGATGTGACCTTGCGTTCCATGACTTATCAGGAGGTGCTGAGACACTCTAAACTTACTTCGCAAGTCAAGGATGAAAGTCTTGATGAAAAGCAGGTTTTTCAGATTTACTATGATTTTTCAGAGACGGTTGGAAATATGCAAGGTTATCGTACCTTAGCCCTCAATCGTGGGGAGAAACTTGGTGTCTTGAAGGTTGGTTTTGAACATGCGACGGACCGTATTCTTGCCTTCTTTGCTGCTCGTTTCAAGGTGAAGAATGCCTATATTGATGAAGTCGTTCAGCAATCTGTTAAGAAAAAGGTCTTGCCTGCTATCGAACGTCGTATTCGGACAGAATTGACTGAAAAAGCAGAAGAAGGGGCTATCCAACTCTTTTCGGAAAACCTACGCAATCTCCTCTTGGTTGCTCCACTGAAAGGGCGCGTGGTTCTTGGATTTGACCCTGCCTTTCGTACAGGTGCCAAGCTAGCTGTCGTTGATCCAACAGGGAAAATGCTGACAACACAGGTCATTTATCCTGTCAAACCAGCATCAGCTCGTCAAATCGAAGAAGCCAAGAAAGATTTGGCAGATTTGATTGGTCAATACAGTGTGGAAATTATTGCCATCGGAAATGGAACGGCCAGTCGGGAAAGTGAAGCCTTTGTGGCGGAAGTTCTGAAAGATTTTCCTGAAGTCAGCTATGTTATCGTCAATGAAAGTGGCGCTTCTGTCTATTCTGCCAGCGAACTTGCTCGTCAGGAGTTTCCAGACTTGACCGTTGAAAAACGCTCTGCTATTTCTATCGCCCGTCGTTTGCAAGATCCTCTTGCGGAATTGGTCAAAATCGATCCTAAGTCAATTGGTGTCGGTCAATACCAACACGATGTCAGTCAGAAGAAACTATCTGAGAGTCTGGACTTTGTCGTGGATACCGTGGTTAACCAAGTCGGTGTCAATGTCAATACAGCTAGCCCAGCTCTTCTTTCCCATGTCGCTGGACTCAATAAAACTATTTCTGAAAATATCGTCAAATACCGTGAGGAAGAAGGAAAAATCACTTCACGTGCCCAAATCAAGAAAGTTCCTCGTCTGGGTGCCAAGGCTTTTGAACAGGCAGCTGGGTTCCTTCGTATCCCTGAAAGTAGCAATATCCTTGATAATACAGGAGTTCACCCAGAAAATTACACTGCCGTTAAGGAACTCTTCAAACGCTTAGACATCAAGGATCTGAATGAAGAAGCCCAAAGCAAACTCAAGTCGCTTTCAGTCAAGGAAATGGCGCAAGAGCTAGACCTTGGTCCAGAAACTCTTAAAGATATCATTGCAGATCTTCTCAAACCAGGTCGAGATTTCCGTGATTCCTTTGATGCACCTGTGCTTCGCCAAGATGTCCTAGATATCAAAGACCTAGTGGTAGGCCAGAAGCTAGAAGGTGTTGTGCGTAACGTCGTTGACTTCGGTGCCTTCGTTGATATCGGGATTCACGAGGACGGCTTGATTCATATTTCCCATATGAGTCGCAAATTTATCAAACATCCTAGCCAAGTGGTGTCCGTCGGAGATTTGGTAACAGTTTGGGTTAAGAAAATCGATACTGAACGTGAAAAAGTCAATCTGTCGCTCCTCGCTCCAAATGAGACTGACTGATTACGTCAAGCAGGTTTCAATAGAAGACTTCGGCAGACCTTTTATCCATCAAGCTCAGTGGAATTCTCGTCTACGTTCGACAGGTGGGCGATTTTTCCCAAAAGATGGGCATTTGGATTTTAATCCCAAGGTTTATCAGGAACTGGGGTTGGATGTTTTTAGGAAAATTGTCCGCCATGAACTCTGTCATTATCACCTCTATTTTCAAGGGAAGGGCTACCAACACAAGAATCGGGATTTTAAGGAACTTTTGAAAGCAGTGGATGGATTACGCTTTGTGCCATCCTTGCCCAATAGCAACTCCAAGCCAATCAAACTCTATCGTTGCCAGTCCTGCCAGCAAAGTTATCATCGCAAGCGAAGGATTGATACTAAACGCTATCGCTGTGGACTTTGTCGAGGTAAATTGCTTCTGATAAATCAGCCTGAGGACTGATGAAAGCCGAGCCTACCCGTGATATACTATGTCTAACCTAGTAGAAAGAGGTAATACCATGAACAGTAAATTTTATAAAGTGAGACGAAATCGCATGATTTCAGGAGTTCTGGCAGGTCTTTCAGACAAGTGGAACTTTGATGTTACCCTTGTACGTTTTCTATTTGCTATTTTTACAGTCGCAAATTTTGGACTTGGTGTGATTATCTATATCATCCTAGCTTCTATCATGCCTACCAAGGAAGAAATCGAAGCAGAAATGTACGGAACAGGCCCACGTAAACGTAAAGAAGCCCAAGCCATTGACGATAATGAAGGCTGGTTTTGGTGAGGTAGAAACAGTTATTTTACTGTTAGTCTATGAATTCGACTAATCTATTTTAAAATTTTTGAACCCTTGTATCCGCAAGGGTTTTCTTCTTGCCTTCTTTTTATGGTAAAATATTTTTAATGAAATTGGTATATTCCCTCCAATCTTACAAAAATGTAAGATTAAAGTCTCTTTTGTAAGGTTAGGTTATGGTAAGCGATCTTTTTTTGATGTAAACTAGACTCATAAAGAACAAAGGAGTAACATCATGAAACAAACCTTACATAAGAAAACAAGAAAACCAAGTCACAAAGATATCGAGCGTGTTCAGCTGGGATGCGCTATGATGCAAGCAACATTTCATTTGATGGGATATTAAGAAAGGAGATTCTCATGACACTTTTAGATGTAAAACACGTTCAAAAAATTTATAAAACTCGTTTTCAGGGTAACCAAGTAGAGGCCCTCAAGGATATTCACTTTACCGTGGAAAAAGGTGACTATGTCGCTATCATGGGTGAGTCTGGTTCTGGTAAATCCACTCTTCTAAATATCCTAGCTATGCTGGACAAACCAACCCGTGGTCAGGTTTACTTGAATGGAACAGACACAGCAACCATTAAAAATTCACAGGCTTCTAGCTTCCGTCGTGAAAAGCTGGGATTTGTCTTCCAAGACTTTAACTTGCTAGATACTCTGTCTGTTAAGGACAATATCCTGCTTCCACTTGTCTTGTCAAGAAGACCTATTACGGAGATGATGAAGAAATTGGTGGTGACAGCTGAGAATCTAGGCATCAACCAATTGCAAGAGAAGTACCCTTACGAGATTTCTGGTGGGCAGAAACAGCGTGTAGCGGTAGCCCGTGCCATCATCACAGAACCTGAAATTCTCCTTGCAGACGAGCCAACAGGGGCCCTTGATTCCAAGTCGTCTGCAGCCTTACTTGATGTCTTTGATGAAATCAATGAGCGAGGTCAAACCATTCTCATGGTAACCCACTCAACAGCAGCAGCGAGCAGAGCCAAACGTGTACTCTTTATCAAAGACGGCATTCTTTACAATCAAATCTACCGTGGAGAGAAAACAGAGCGTCAGATGTTCCAAGAGATCTCTGATACCTTGACTGTCATGGCAAGCGA
>CAJZLM010000135.1:0-4111 GCA_916050595.1 Streptococcus mitis
CAAATATCAGTTTTCTGTATTTTGATATAAGAAATAGCTATTACCTTATTTTAAAAATGAAAAAAGTACGACTCAATCGTGCTCATTTTCTTAATCTACATAAGTATCTTCGTTTTTATTGAGGAAGGCATATGGAAGACCCATCAAGAGACCTCCTCCGATAAAGTTTCCGATGAAGGTTACACCCCAGTGGCGAAGCATATTTCCAATACCGAAGTTGGCAATTGAGTCAGCAGCAACACTGAATTTTACAATCGCGAAAGAAGCAAAGTTCGCAGCAATGTGCTCGTTTGTTAAGAATACAAACATGTAAATTGCTGATAAAACGAGCCAAAGTTTGGCACCACCATCTTTGACTAAAACAAATGAAAGAATCGCAATATTTACGAAAATATTTGCCAAAATCCCCTCAAGCAAGATTAATTCATTTGAACGGCCTAACTTCATCTCAACAACCCCTGAGATGAAACTATCGTGAGTCAGATGTGCATAGGCTGCTGAGTGGGCAAAGCCCCAACCTGCTATTAAAGCTCCGATAAGGTTGAATAAGGTACAGTAAAGTAGAATCTCAGCCGTTTTTCTCCAAGAAATTTTTTTCAAGAAACTACCAGCAGTCAAGAACATCATGTTTGATGTTACCAACTCAGCATTCAAGAAAACAATGTAGGCCAAGCCCCAAGCAAAGACAAATGGGAAGAGGAAGCGTCCACTACCTGGTGCAATTTTATTAATCAAGTCAGCCCCAACTGCACCAGCAGCTGTACTGAAGGTTAAAAATGCACCTGCGAACATCGAACGAATCGCATACTTAAATTTGCTTTGACTATAAAGACTTTCCTTCTTTTTGCAAGCAAATTCAATCTTTGAGATAAATTCTGAAGAAACCATAATAAACTCCTAAAAATTTTTTACATGATAATTATATCACAAACTTTAGAATTAAGGAAGCGTTTTCTGTATTTCATAACAGTATATTTTGAAACTCAATCTATAAAAATCAGTAAAACCTAAGATTTTACTGATTTATCTTTAATAACGTTGTTTATATGGTTGATTGAAAGCTGTTAGAATTTCTTCAGGTGTTTGTGAATAATCTTTTGTATCTTTCAAGTCACCTTTTACGATAATACGTTCTGTCGCATCATAGTCAACACAGGTTACAAGTGTGATTTCATCAACTCCACTACGGTCATCAATCTCATCGACGCGATCTGGAGTCACATGCTTGACCTCATGAATGACATAAGTATAAACCTTATCCTTATCGGTTAGATAAATTTTCATTCCATTTTTAGCACGTGATAATGGAGAAAAGAGCATTTGGCTGGCATTTTCCGCCGTGAAGATGTGATGGCTCGCAAGTGAATAGTTTCCTTTCCCCATCACTTGATCACGCTTCATTGTACCAGCTCCATAGAAGAGATTGACATTATCAAGCCCCTTAAAAATAGGCAAGTTAATTTCTACCTCAGGAATAGCAATTCCACCAATAACTGGCAATTTTTGCGAATCCCATTGTGAGGATAAGACAGCTTCTGACGAGATGGCTTTTACGGAATCAAAGTCAAAATTCCCTTCTGTATCTTGATTTTCTTCCAATTTTTCTTTTGATACCTGGCTGACTTGGTATTTATTGGTATTCCAAACCATGAACATATCACGAATTTTTGAATTGAAAATCAAAGCTATTGACAAGATGATTAAGAATCCTGCCAAGATATTGATTAGTAAATTTTTACGATTTATTTTCTTTTTATTCTTTTTATGAGACATTATGCTTCACCTTCTGTTTCGTTTTCTGTCCCAACTTCTTCTTTTTCTGCCGCTGCAACCGTAGTAAAGGTCACAATTTTGGCATCTTGGTCCAGGCGCATCACTTTAACTCCCATAGTTGAGCGTCCTGTTTGTGAAATATTGGCAACATTGGTTCGAATCATGACACCTGTATCAGTGATAATCATCAAATCTTCATCGCCTTTAACGGTCATAAGACCAGCAAGAGAACCGTTCTTTTCTGTAATCTTAGCGGTTTGCATCCCTTTACCACCACGACCTTTAGTTGGATATTCGGTCGCAACTGTGCGCTTACCATAGCCCTTTTCTGTGATGATAAGAACCTCGTCCTGGTCTGTAATCACACTAGCACCAACAACTGTGTCTCCGTCACGAAGGTTAACACCTTTCACACCAGTGGCGATACGACTCATACCACGAACGGCTGATTGATTAAAGCGAATTGAATAACCAAACTTGGTACCAATGATAATATCCGTGTCCTCTTCTGTCAGCAAGACATTAATCAACTCATCTTCATCCTTGAGGTTAAGTGCTTTAAGTCCATTCTGACGGATATTAGCAAATTCCTTAACGCTGGTTCTCTTCACAATACCATGACGGGTTGTGAAGAAGAGGTAAGCATCATCACTACGTTCAGACTCAACATTGATGATGGTTTGAATACTTTCGCCTTCATCCAATTTCAAAAGATTGACAATTGGCAATCCCTTAGCAGTACGGCCATATTCAGGAATTTCATATCCTTTAAGGCGATAGACACGTCCTTTATTTGTAAAGAAGAGCAGGTGATCATGGGTGCTAGTTGACACTAACTCTCGGACAAAATCGTCATCCTTAACACCAGTTCCTTGAACACCACGTCCACCACGTTTTTGAGCGGTAAACTCAGCTTGGTCCAGACGTTTGATGTATCCTTTGTTAGAAAGAGTGATCAAGACATCAGCTTCTTCAATTAGATCCTCATCTTCAAGACTCAAGACTTCACCAACCATCAATTCAGTACGACGTTGGTCGCCAAACTTACGCTTGACTTCATCTAATTCATCCTTGATAATTTGAGAAACACGTTCTGGCTTAGCAAGAATATCTGCTAAATCTGCAATCAGAGCCAAGAGGTCATCATACTCTGACTGAATCTTATCACGTTCCAATCCTGTCAAACGACGAAGACGCATATCAAGGATGGCCTGACTTTGACGTTCAGAAAGCTTAAACTTGCTCATCAACTCAGCTTGTGCTTCCGCATCCGTTTCACTAGCACGGATGATGCGGATCACTTCGTCGATATGGTCTAATGCAATCAAGAGACCTTCTAAAATATGAGCACGCGCTTCTGCTTTTTCCTTGTCAAAACGTGTACGACGAACAACCACTTCTTTTTGGTGCTCGATATAAGCATCCAAAATCTGACGAAGGGACAAAATCTTCGGTACCCCATTTTGGATTGCAAGCATATTAAAACCAAAGTTGGTTTGCATCTGGGTCATCTTGAAGAGGTTGTTGAGGATAACATTGGCTGAGGCATCACGCTTGACTTCAATAACAAATCGAACACCTTCACGGTTTGACTCATCACGTACTGCTGTAATCCCCTCAATACGTTTTTCCTGAACCAAACGAACAATATGCTCATGCACCTTGGTTTTATTGACCATATAAGGAAATTCTGTTACAACGATGCGCTCACGGCCAGTTTTAGTTTCTTCAATTTCAGTACGTGAACGAAGGACAATAGAACCTTTACCTGTTTCATAAGCCTTATGAATACCTGATTTCCCCATAACAAGAGCACCAGTTGGAAAATCTGGCCCAGGTAAGACTTCCATCAAGTCCTTAGTGGTCACTTCAGGATTGTCCATAACTAACTTCACTGCATCAATGGTTTCACCCAGATTATGAGGTGGAATATTGGTTGCCATCCCAACCGCAATACCAGTTGCTCCATTAACCAAAAGGTTAGGAAAGCGTGCTGGCAAGACCAAGGGTTCACGTTCATTGGCATCATAGTTATCAACGAAGTCAACAGTATTTTTATTGATATCACGAAGCATCTCTAGAGCAATCTTGCTCATACGTGCCTCAGTATAACGCTGGGCGGCAGCACCATCACCATCCATGGAACCAAAGTTCCCATGACCATCTACAAGCATGTAATGATAGCTCCACCATTGAGCCATACGAACCATGGCTTCATAGATAGAGGAATCCCCGTGTGGGTGATATTTACCCATGACATCCCCTGTAATACGAGCAGATTTTTTATGAGGTTTATCTGGTGTCACACCCAATTCGTTCATACCGTATAGAATACGAC
>CAJZLM010000136.1:0-4080 GCA_916050595.1 Streptococcus mitis
TTAAAATTACTTGCTTTCACTGGTACTAAAGGAAAAACTACGGCAGCTTACTTCGCTTACAATATCTTAAATCAGCAACATCGTCCAGCTATGTTATCAACCATGAACACGACTTTGGACGGTAAGACTTTCTTTAAATCTGCTCTAACAACTCCTGAAAGCATTGATCTCTTTGAGATGATGGCCCAGGCAGTTGATAATGGAAGAAGCCACCTTATTATGGAAGTTTCCAGTCAAGCCTACTTGGTGAAACGAGTTTACGGTCTTACTTTTGATGTAGGAGTGTTCCTCAATATCAGTCCTGACCATATTGGTCCTATTGAGCATCCGACCTTTGAAGATTATTTCTATCACAAGCGTCTCTTGATGAAAAATAGCCGAGCAGTTGTCATTAATAGCGATATGGACCACTTCTCTGTCTTAAAAGAGCAAGTTGAGAACCAAGAGCACGACTTCTACGGTAGCCAATCAAGTAACCAAATTGAAGACTCCAAAGCCTTTAGCTTCTCAGCTACTGGTAAATTAGCAGGAGATTATAACATCCAACTGATTGGACATTTCAACCAAGAGAATGCTGTTGCTGCAGGACTTGCCTGTCTTCGTTTAGGTGCTAGTCTAGATGACATTAAAAAAGGAATCGCTACAACTCGTGTTCCTGGTCGCATGGAAGTTCTCACACAGAAAAATGGCGCAAAAGTTTTCATTGACTACGCCCACAATGGTGACAGTCTTAAAAAACTAATCTCAGTTGTTGAAACACATCAGACTGGAAAGATTGCTCTAGTACTGGGATCAACAGGGAACAAGGGAGAAAGCCGTCGTAAGGACTTTGGACTTCTCCTCAATCAACATCCTGAAATCCAAGTCTTTCTAACAGCTGATGATCCAAACTACGAAGATCCGATGGCCATTGCAGATGAAATCAGTAGTTACATCAGCCATCCTGTTGAAAAGATTGCTGACCGTGAGCAAGCTATCAAAGCTGCTATGTCTGTTACAGGTCAAGAACTGGACGCTGTTATTATCGCTGGTAAAGGAGCTGACTGCTACCAAATCGTCCAAGGTAAGAAGGAAGACTATCCAGGTGATGCTGCTGTTGCAGAACGTTATCTATAATAACTTAAAGAAGGCTAGGAAAATCCCTCAATGTCATTAAGTTAAGAAATTCAAATACAATTCTGTATTTGGGTTTCTTTTTTATGTGATAAACTTATAGTTAAGGAGGGATTTCCCATGATAAAACAAATAAAAGCCCACTTGAATAATAGTATTCAGAGTATCCTTGGTCAAAAAGTTGAGCTCGTCAAACAAGATGAACAGGCCTTTACTCGTAAAAGAAGGTTATCACTAGAAACCATGATTCGTACCATTCTGGGAATGGGAGGAAAATCACTGTCAAAAGAATTACTAGATGCCAGACTGACAGTTTCAAATTCAGCCTTTGTTCAAAGACGCTATCAGATAAAACCTGAGGCTTTCTATGCCCTATTTAAAGAATTTACAGCACCTATTCCACTTAATACTGATTTTCCAATATTCGCTGCAGATGGGAGCGATATCTGTATTCCTCGAAATCCCATGGATACAGAAACCTCTATCCAAACAAAAAAGGATGTTAAATCGAGCCCACTGAAAAAGTAAGCCTCTTACTTTTAATGAAATGAAAACCGAGGAATCTCTCGTTAATTTGAGCGAATTCCTCGGTTATTTTGTATTTATTAAGGTCATAATTCGTTTCATATTGACCACGAAGATGGTTGTGGCTGCCTGTAACTCCATGCTGAAAAGACCCGATGCTCTCGCGACATCAAAGCCATGTCTCTGTTTTAGTTCGGCATTCTTTGCTTCGATTTTATAGCGATGTCTGGCCATTTCTTTAAAATAAGGTGTTTCCTGAAATTTCTTCTGAAAAAGATGATCGTCACTCTTAATGGCTATTGAATAAGTTTTAGACTTTGCCCCCTCCTTATAACATCCTTCCTTTGAAAGGCAACTCTTGCACTTCTCAATGTCAAAGTAATGAGTGACAACTTGATTCTTATTTTGATATTTTTTCCCTGTCCTTGCTTTGCGAACAGCCATGTGTCCTTCTGGACAGACAAATAGCCCTGCATCTTTATTAAATTCAAACGCATCCTCTTCTTTACGGTAACCTTTTGAAACAGAAGGATTCAGTTTTGAAACCAAATGAATCTTTTCTTTGCGAGCTAGTTGAATGTTGTCCTTTCCTGAATAAGCCGCATCACCAATAATAGTCTCGATGTCCAGACTATTTTCCTTTGTTTTGGCATATAACTCAGGTAAATATTTCCCATCGCTTTGTTCACCAGAAGTGACCACGCAAGCAGTAATAATCCGTTCATCCGTCATAGCGATATGACTTTTATATCCATAGAAAGAGCTGTCGGCTGTCTTATGTCCAAGCCTAGCCTCCTCCTTAACAGAAGCTTCCAAATGTTCTAAGTCGTCCTCGACAGCCTCTTTTAGGTAATTGAACTTTTGAGACACAGCCGGTAGAGCTAAGAGTTCCTCGTGTTTTTCAACCACAGCCATTAATTCCTCTGTATAGGCCAACTCTGCTTCGAGGTTATCTTCTTGAGGTTTCTTTGGAAATTCTATTTTGATATCTTCTGAATGTTGATAAATTGTTTTACGTAAAGCTTTTGAACGCTCTCTAAGGATTTCTTGGGGTTTCTTATGATTATAATGAGATTTGGTGTGAGTGGCATCCACAATGAGGATTTTACTCTTAATCAAGTTATGTTCGAGTGCAATTTGAACAGACTTCTGAATCAATACATCAAGCAGTTTGTCATCTTTAATTCTTAGCTTTCTAAATTTTGTCAGAGAGGATGGCTCGATAACAGAATCCTCAGGAGCCAGACCAAGAAAAAATTTAAAGGCCATATCTGACAAGGAACGACCTACCACATCTACATCTGATAACTTATAAATATCTTTTAACAAGAGATATTTGAACATCATAATCGGTGAATAAGCTTTACGCCCAAAATCGGGACGATAATTCTTTTCTAGTTCATCATAAATAAAGCTAAAATCACAGAGTTCAGTTAGCTGACGTAAAAAGTGGGTTTTAGGAACCACGATATCATACAAACTAGAATAAGGACTGACATCCATAGTTAACTGATTATCAAGCATTATTTCACCTCATCTCTAGTATAACAAAAAAGCCATCAATTTAATGACTTTTTCAGTAGGCTCGTTTCCATCAGGCTTCTTTTTATCCATGTACACGTTTCATATAGTCTTGGTAACTTTCGGTATCCATGAGTTTTTTAGCGTTCTTGACGCGATCTGCTGTTGGTGGTTTTACCCCTTCGAGTGAATAAGGAATTCCCAATTCACGCCATTTAAATTCTCCCATGGTGTGATAAGGTAGAATTTCAAACTTATCCACATTTTTAAGGGTCTTGACGAACTTACCAAGTTCAATCAAGTCATCATCTCTGTCTGTCAATCCTGGAACTAGCACGTGGCGAATCCAGACAGGTTTTCCAATATCTGATAGATACTGGGCACAGGCCAAGATATTTTTATTGGTTTGGCTAGTAACAATCTTGTGCTGTTCTTCGTTGATTTCCTTGATATCCAAGAGGACCAAGTCAGTGACAGCCATGAGTTTGTCAAACTTCTCAAGGTAACGTGGTTTATTACGGAAAGGAAGGGCACAGGTATCCAAGGTACAGTGGATTCCGTGTTCTTTGGCCTTGGTAAAAAGGGCAATCAAGAAATCAATCTGCAAGAGGGCTTCTCCTCCACTGACTGTAATCCCGCCCTTATTTCCCCAGAAACCGCGATAGCGCAAGGCCTCTGCCAAGACATCATCTACCGTCCGTTCACGTGATTTATTGGACTCCATAGCCCAAGTATCCGGGTTATGGCAATACTGGCAACGCATGTGACAGCCCTGCAAAAAGACAATAAAGCGAATACCAGGCCCATCTACTGACCCAAAGCTTTCTGTCGAATGCACCATTCCTGTCACTTGTCCATAATCAATTGTTTCTTCAGACATATCGTTACCTTCCTTGAAAACGTTTAGATCGGAAGAGCACA
>CAJZLM010000137.1:0-4031 GCA_916050595.1 Streptococcus mitis
GCAATGGTTTAGTTCTGAGTTGAGCCAACCTGGTTTTATTTTTTAAAAAAACAGTAAAAAACCGCAGTTGTCTTCAAATAACTTGCAGTTTTCTGTAATGTATGAATTCTTACAATCTCTCAAATAGTTCTTGCATTTGCACATCATCTGGAACCAGTTTTAAGTAAGCTTGTGCATTGACTTTTGCTTCCTCAAAATAACCCAATTCACGCAAGAGATAGATATAGTGTTCCAGAAACTCTGGATTGTCCTTCAAATCTCCTACTAATTCTTGGTAATGCTCGTAGGCAGTATCCAAATCGTCCATCTCTTGATAAGAACGAGCAATCATCCACTTGGTCAAAAGATTCTCTGGCTCATCATTTTGCAAGTCTAGAATGTCCTCATAACGTTCCTGTTCTAGATAAATAGTAGCTAGACGGAGTAAGATTTCTTCCGTATCTTCAGCGTCTGCTTTAGCAGTAAGGAGGTAGTTTTCTGCACCACTGGCATCATGCAATTCATAAGAGAATTGTGAAGCAGCTAGCAAGAGGCGAGTTTCAAAGGGATTTTTCTCTAAGCCTTGCTTAGCGATACGCAGGGCTTCTTGAACTTGATGTTCCTTATGTAAGGCCTGACTGTAACCATACTCATAGCCTTCAAAATCAGGTGAAATGGTATCAAGTTGCTTAAAGTATAGAACAGCTTTTTGATATTCTTCTTGATCAAAGTAAAGACTGGCCAACTCAAAAGCTGTTAGGTCATCGTATTCTAACTCCAGGGCTTTTTCTAAAAACTCTGTAGCCGTTTCAAATTTCCCCAACTGGGCATAGGCAAAGCCAATTCGTTGATAGGTAGAAATGCCCGTTTGCTCATAAATAGTACGATTATCTAACTGGGCATAGCCTTGAATAGCTTCTTGGTAGTTTTCCAACTCACTATCCAACTCTGCTAATCCCAATATCAAGAGAGGATCTTCCGAGTAAGTTAAGGCCTCCAATAATTTCTCACGCGCCACATCTGTCAAACCTTCCAGCTGGTAGAGGTCTGCCTTCAGAGCCAAAGCCGAAACATACCAGTCACTGTCAGCTTGGATTTCCTCTAGATAAGCAAATGCTTCTTCGATTTGACCATCCTCACTAGCAATAGCTGCCAGATTGAGATTAACCTCTGGAAAGTCCTCTACGATTTTCAGGTAAATTTCCTTGGCCTGAGGATAAAAACCAATCCCTTCTAGATAGGTGGCTAACTCATACAGAAGGTCACTTGGATCATTTTCTAAAGCTTTGACGAAATAATGTTCTGCCTTAACTAAATCTTGCTCTTCCAAAGCCTGTAACATCTGTTGACTATTGTTCACTCTTTACTTCCTCTCCTTCTAGTTCATATAAACCACTAACTACCTTATACCATTCAAAAATCGCTGAAATGACAACTTTAGCAGAGGCATAAACTGGAATACCGAGCAAGACTCCCCAAATACCAAACATGGAACCTGAAGTTAACAAGACAAAGAGAACATTAATTGGATGAATGTTTAATTGACTTCCCAAAATCAATGGAGAGACAAAACGACCTTCAATAGTTTGTTCTACGATAAAGACAATCACTACTTTCAAAAGCATGACTGGACCAGCAATCAAGCCCAATACTAGGGCAGGAAGCATGGCTAGGAAGCTACCAAGATAAGGAACCAGATTTAGAATACCAGCAGTAACACCCAGCGTAACCGCATAGCGTAGACCAATGATCTTGAAGAAGATCATAAACATTACCGCAACAATAATAGCCACTGTCACTTGCCCTCGAACATAGTTGGACAACTGCTGATTCACATCTGATAAAACTTGTCCAACAGGTTCTTTCAATTTCGTTGGCATGAATTGGGTCAAATAGTGACGCAGGCCTTTCCCATCACGTAAGAGATAAAAGAGCATGAAAGGAACGATAATCAAGGCAACAATCACTTGAGATGTCCCGCTAATAAAGGCACTCACCCAGTTGACTGCTTGTGAGGAAACTTTACTTGCCCAAACTGTAGCCTGACTAGAGAAGTTTGTCAAAACTTGCTCTAATTGAGGTCTGAAATCATCTGGTAAACGCTTGGTGACCAAATCATTAATAACTCGATCAGCATCTTCGAGATAGATTGGTACATTTCTTGCAAAGGTTAAAACTTGACGTTGCAGATTTGGAATAGCCACTGCCAAGCCCCAAATGATAAAGAGAGCGATGATGACAAAGACAATACTGATTGCTATGACGCGATTAATCTTATGCTTCTCCAACCAATCAACAATGGGATTCAGTAAATAGTATAGTAAACCAGATAGAATGACTGGCAACATCACGACTGCCAAAAAGTCTAAAACAGGTGAAAATAGAAAACTAATCTTGCTTAAAATAAAAAGATTCAGTCCCAATAATAAGGTTACCAAAAATACCGTAATTGCCTTGTTGTCCAAAAACCACTTGAAAAACCAAGATAGGCTAAAATGTTTCTCTTTTTGTTCCATAAATAATTCCTTTCTGTCATTCTTTCCATTATACCATTTTTAAATCAAAATAACTCTTTTTTAAAGTGCTTACATAGAGACCATGACATAAAAAATCTCCTCAAAAGAGGAGATTCGATTAGTCTTGAATATGACGGTCTAAGTTCTTCTGATAATCAGCATTGGATTTGGCTTTTTCATCAGCAAATTTCTTGCGGAAGTCATCCATTTCTTTAGTAGTGACAATCTTATCTTGGATTTTCAGATACTTGTAGCTATTTTCACTAGTCTTGTCACCTACCCAGCCACCGGCACCACTGCCAGGAACCATTTTCGTCACTAGCATTTGAGCACCATCAGAGTATACTGGAATAACAAGTGCACTATCTGACAACCAAGCTTGGGCCTTAGAATATTTGGAATAACGTTTTTGAAGGTCTGTTTTCTCACTATTTGCATCATCAATCAGTTCTTTGTATTTATCCAATCCAACTGTTTTAATAACTGGATTGTCTGTTCCTGGTGCCACACCAAGAGCACTTAGGAGACTTGGACCTGAAGTTGGATCAAATACATCTAGATAAGTCGATGGATCTGCAAAGTCTGGAGTCCAACCACTGACTGCATTAATATCCCAGTCAGTATTTGCATTGGAAGTAGCTAGAGTAGTCATACTTCCCAATTCGTCATCAGAAACTTGTTGAATATCAACAACTACATTGTCAGAGCCTAAGGCTTCCTCAATGGATTGTTTATAAGACTGAACCTGACGAATAAAATCTGGATTTGATGAAGAAATTGGCAAATCTAAATGAATTGGGAACTGTACTCCTTCAGCTTGAAGGGTTTTCTTAGCAGCTTCAAACTTAGCTTTGGCTTTATCTACACTATGTAGTGAATCTTGGGCATCATCAAGACTGACATCTTTCCAGACATTATCCAATTTATCCAATTCTGTCTTAGTAACTTGACCAAATGTTTGATCTCCTACTTGAACAAATGTTGGAGGAGTGAAACTTGTCCGTAACTTACGAGGTCCTACTTCATCACCAAATACTTGAGAGATCCCTGCTTTACGATCTACCGCAAAAGCCAAGGCTTGACGGAAATCTTTGTTTAACAAGGCTTTCTTAGTAGAAGTTTTTTCTGCATCACTTGTTTTAGCAGTGTGATTGTAATTTACACGGTCGATATTGGTTGAGATATAAAAAACTCCTCCACGCTGTTGACCATACACAATATCATCCTTGTATTTTTCTTTTAGACGTTCATAGTTAGCAGAGTTTTTAAAGAGTGGTGCAGCTGGATAGTGTCCCTCATCAAAACCGCGTCCTAGAGAGTCTGCATCTTGACCATCAAAGAAGGATAATTTGATATCATCAATAAAGACATTTTGTTTATCCCAGTAGTTTTGATTTTTGGTCATTTCGATAGAAGACTTAGATGTAAGACCTTTGAGGAGATAAGGCCCATTGTATAGAATGCTCGTTACATCCGTTGGTTTACCAAAGTCATCTCCTTTAGAAGCTAAAAAGTCTTCATTAACTGGTGCAAGGA
>CAJZLM010000138.1:0-4029 GCA_916050595.1 Streptococcus mitis
CGTATCCCTATGGTAGCCTCACCTACCGTTTTCGTCTTTCAGTATAAACCTTTAAAATTTAAAAGTCAATCATTTGAGTTGTTTAACTCTTAGATAACTATCAACTCTTTTGGAGCTAGGGTCAACAATTCACAACCGGTCTCTGTAATCAAGATATCATCCTCGATACGAACACCGTATTTGCCTTCTATATAGATACCTGGTTCATCGGTTAAGGCCATACCTGCCTTAATAATTTCTGTAGAAGTTTGGCTAAAGTAAGGTTCCTCATGAATATCCAGCCCAATACCGTGTCCAATACCGTGGGTAAAGTAGTCGCCATAGCCCGCCTCGATAATAATATCACGAGGGATTTTGTCAAAGTCTCGGAAACCTAATCCTGCCTTAGCCTGGTCAATCAAGGCTTGGTTGGCTTTCAAAACCGTATTGTAAATCTCCGCCTGCTCGTCGCTGACATGCCCCAGATAGATAGTCCGTGTCATATCACTGACATAGTGGTCATAAAGGCAACCGAAGTCCATAGTAATGGCTTCTCCCAGCTCCACTGGTTTGTGCATAGGATGAGCATGAGGTTTGGAAGAGTTGATACCACTAGCTAGAATCGTATCAAAAGACAAGCCAGATGCTCCCAACTCACGCATACGGAAGTCAAGGAAGTTGGCAATCTCAATCTCAGTCTTTCCTGGTTTGATAAAGTCAAGCGCATCGCGGAAAGCTTGGTCTGAGATAGAACAAGCCTTGCGAATAGCTGCAATCTCTGCCTCGTCCTTAATCATTCGAAGACCTTCGACAAACTGAGTTTGTGGAAGCAAGTCAATTCCTTCAAAGGTTGCCTGCATACGGTGATAATAAGACACTGAAATCTCATCTTCAAAACCGATACGAGACAAGCCCATGTCCTTGACAATTCCTGCAATGACAGCCAATTCATCACGGTCTGCCACAGTCTCAAAGCCACTGGTTTCTTGCTTAGCTGCAATGATATAGCGAGAGTCTGTCACCAAGACCTGACGGTCACGGCTGATAAAGACTGTTCCGTTTGAGCCCCAAAAACCAGTAAGGTAATAGACGTTTTTAAGGTTATTGATGATGATGCCATCTAGTTCTTTTTCTTGCATTTTAGCTAGAAATGCTTGTACACGTTTATTCATGATGTAACTTTCCTTTCAAATACTGTCCTGTGTAGCTGGCTTCATTGGCCGCTACTTCTTCTGGAGTTCCTGTTGCGATGATGGTTCCACCACCGACACCGCCCTCAGGTCCCAAGTCAATAATATGGTCTGCTGTCTTGATAACGTCTAAATTGTGCTCGATAACAAGGACTGTATTGCCATCGTCAACAAAGCGAGCTAAAACCTTGAGCAAGCGAGCGATATCCTCTGTATGGAGTCCTGTCGTCGGTTCATCCAGAATATAGAATGACTTGCCTGTCGAGCGTTTGTGGAGTTCGCTAGCCAGCTTCATACGCTGGGCTTCTCCCCCAGAAAGAGTGGTAGCTGGTTGACCTAGCGTCACATAGCCTAGCCCTACATCCTTGATGGTCTGAAGTTTGCGTTGAATTTTCGGAATGTGTTGGAAAAATTCCACCGCATCATTGACAGTCATGTCCAAGACCTGCGAGATATTCTTTTCCTTGTAGTGGACTTCTAGGGTCTCACTGTTGTAGCGGGTTCCGTGGCAGACTTCACAAGCCACGTAAACATCTGGCAAGAAGTGCATCTCAATCTTGATAATCCCGTCACCTGAGCAGGCTTCACAACGACCACCCTTGACATTGAAACTGAAACGTCCCTTTTTGTAACCACGAATCTTAGCCTCATTTGTCTGGGCAAAGAGGTCACGTATATCGTCAAAAACTCCCGTATAGGTAGCAGGGTTAGACCTCGGCGTTCGTCCGATAGGGCTCTGATCAATATCAATCAAGCGGTCTACATGCTCAATCCCTGTAATCGTTTTAAACTTACCAGGTTTGTCTGAATTGCGGTTGAGCTTCTGGGCAATAGCTTTTTTGAGAATGCTATTGATTAGGGTCGATTTCCCTGAGCCCGACACCCCTGTCACTGCGATGAATTTTCCTAGTGGGAAGCGAGCTGTGACATTTTGCAGGTTGTTCTCACGCGCTCCCGTCACCTCGATAAAACGACCATTACCAACACGGCGTTCTTCTGGTACTGGAATGGCACGTTTGCCTGACAAGTACTGGCCTGTGATAGACTTACTGTTACGAGCTACCTGTTTGGGCGTACCTGCCGCAACAATCTCCCCACCAAAAACACCCGCACCAGGACCAACGTCAATCAGATAATCAGCCTCACGCATGGTATCTTCGTCATGTTCCACCACGATAAGAGTATTGCCCAAGTCACGCATCTTTTTGAGACTGGCAATCAGACGGTCATTATCCCTCTGGTGAAGACCGATTGACGGCTCGTCTAGAATATAAAGAACACCTGATAGGTTAGAACCAATCTGGGTCGCCAAGCGAATACGCTGACTTTCCCCACCTGAAAGAGTTCCTGCCGAACGTGACAGGGTCAGATAGTTAAGACCCACGTTATTAAGGAAAGTCAAACGGTCCTTGATTTCCTTGAGAATGGGCCGAGCAATGATGGCTTCATTTTCAGAAAGAGTCAACTGACTGACTAATTCCAAGTGATCTGCGATAGACAGGTCTGAAATTTCTCCGATATGTAGCCCGTTCTCGCCACCCACACGGACAGACAAGGCCTGGTCATTGAGACGATAGCCGTGACAGGTTCCGCAAGTCAGCTCATTCATGTAGAGGCGCATTTGGGTGCGCGTGTAGTCACTATTGGTTTCATGGTAGCGACGCTTGATATTATTGACAACTCCCTCAAAAGGAATGTCGATATCGCGCACACCACCAAATTCATTCTCATAGTGGAAATGGAATTCCTTACCATCTGAGCCGTAGAGAATCAAGTTCTTATCTTCTTCTGACAAGTCCTCAAAAGGCTTATCCATATCCACTCCAAAGGCTGTCATAGCCTGCTCTAGCATGTTTGGATAGTAGTTGGATGAGATAGGATTCCACGGAGCCAAGGCTCCCTCACGTAAGGTTTTGCTGGCATCTGGTACTACCAAATCAGTATCCACCTCCAGCTTGATGCCCAAACCGTCACACTCACTACAAGAGCCAAAAGGAGCATTGAAAGAGAAGAGACGAGGCTCTAACTCTGGAACAGTAAAGCCACAAACTGGACAGGCATAATGCTCAGAAAACAACAACTCAGAGTCGTCCATAGTGTCGATAATGACATAACCTTCTGCAATACGAAGGGCAGCCTCAATGGAATCAAAGAGACGACTACGAATGCCCTCCTTGATGACAATACGGTCAACCACGACATCGATATTGTGTTGCTTGCTCTTAGACAACTCTGGCACTTCGGTCACATCATAGACTTCCCCATCCACACGGACACGGACATACCCATCTTTCTGAACCTTCTCGATAACACTCTTATGTTGACCTTTTTTCTTGCGGATGACCGGGGCCAAGATCTGCAAGCGCTGGCGTTCAGGCAATTCTAAAACCTTATCCACGATTTGCTCCACAGAAGAAGCCTTGATAGCTCCATGCCCGTTGATACAGTAAGGCGTCCCCACACGTGCGTAGAGGAGACGCAGATAGTCATTGATTTCAGTCGTTGTTCCCACCGTCGAGCGAGGATTTTTACTAGTCGTTTTCTGGTCGATGGAAATAGCTGGGCTGAGACCATCAATGGCATCTACATCTGGTTTTTCCATATTCCCCAAGAACTGGCGAGCGTAGGCTGACAAACTCTCCACATAGCGACGTTGTCCCTCCGCATAGAGGGTATCAAAGGCCAGACTGGATTTCCCTGAACCTGACAAGCCGGTCACAACAACCAACTTGTCTCGTGGAATCTCCACATCAATATTTTTTAAATTATGGGCACGCGCCCCATGAATGACAATTTTATCTTGCATCTTTGTTCTTTCTAGTCCATTATTGCTTACCATTATACCAAAAAATGTGAGATT
>CAJZLM010000139.1:0-4025 GCA_916050595.1 Streptococcus mitis
TTGGAGGTCAGCCAGTTCAAAGTCATTCTGACAATACGAAACCAAGCAGTCCTGAGAAAACAAGTTTAACATCAAGTTCAACGATTAAACCAAACTTTAATCTCAATACGCAAGCATCAAATCGAGGAACTGGAGGAGCCTATACAACTGATGATGGGTATGTCTTTAGTCCGACAGATGTGATTGAAGATACAGGAGACGCTTTTGTTGTACCGCACGGTAATCATTTCCACTATATACCTAAGAGTGATTTGTCAGCAGGAGAATTGGCTGCTGCTCAAGCTTATTGGAATGGTAAACAGGACTCAAATTCTGCTACAAGTTCAAGTAAACCAAGTAGTGATAATGCTAAACCAGCCCAACCAAGTTTGACAGAGACTCCAAACCTGACTGTCACCCCAACATATCATCAAAATCAAGGGGAAGATATCCCAACACTTTTAAGTGAATTGTATGCCAAACCTTTATCAGAACGCCATGTGGAATCGGATGGTCTAGTCTTTGATCCGGCACAAATCATCAAACGTACAGCTAATGGTGTCGCAGTGCCTCACGGAGACCATTATCACTTTATTCCTTATTCACAAATGTCACCGCTGGAAGAAAAATTGGCTCGTATGATAGCTGTTAAGGGACAAAATGGCAGTGTCTTGCCAAGTGTTACTCCTCTGAAGCCAGCCCCTACTACCAAACCTCAAACACCAGTGGAAAATAAACCGACTGAACTTGATGTCAACCAGGTTGTTAGAAAAGTTGGCGAAGGATATATTATCGAGGATAAGGGCGTCAGTCGTTATGTTCTAGCTAAAGATTTGACCAAGGATAAGATTGATGCTATTGAAAATCTTTTGTCTAAGAAAACTCAAGAGACGCATACCCTAGTTGCGAAGAAAGAAAATGTACCACCTCGTGACCAAGAATTTTATGATAAAGCATATAATTTATTGGCCGAGGCTCATAAAGCCTTGTCTGAAAATAAGGGTCGTACTTCTGATTTCCAAGCCTTAGACAAATTAGCGGAACGCTTGAACGATGAATCTTCTAATAAAGGAAAATTGGTAGATGATTTATTGGCATTCCTAGCACCAATTACCCATCCAGAGCGACTTGGCAAACCAAATGCTCAAATTGCTTATACAGACGATGAAATTAAATTAGCGAAATTAGCAGGCAAGTACACAACAGAAGATGGTTATATCTTTGACACTCGTGATATTACCAGTGATGAGGGAGATGCTTATGTAACTCCGCATATGACCCATAGTCATTGGATTAAGAAAGAGAGCTTGTCTGAAGCTGAAAGAGTGGCAGCTCAGGCTTATGCTAAAGAGAAAGGTTTGATACCTCCTTCAACAGAGAATCAGGGTTCAGGAAATACTGAGGTTAAAGGAGTAGAAGCAATCTATAATAAAGTGAAAGCAGCTAAGAAGGTTCCACTTGATCATATTCCTTACAATCTACAACATACTGTTGAAGTTAAAAATGGTAGCTTAATTATACCTCATTACGACCATTACCATAACATTAAATTTGGTTGGTTTGACGAAGGACTCTATGAAGCACCTAAGGGTTATAGCCTTGAGGATCTCTTTGCGACTGTAAAATATTATGTTGAACATCCTGAAGAACGTCCTCACTCAGATAATGGTTGGGGAAATGCCAGCGACCATGTTCGTAAAAATAAGGCAGACAAAGACAGTAAATCTGATGAAGATAAGGAAGATCATCATGAATCAGACGAGTCAACCAGTCCTGAATCCAATGAAAAAGAAAATCATACAGGTTCAACCCCTTCAGTAGATAATCTTTATAAACCAAGCACTGATGAAGACGAGACAGAGGGAGTTGCTAACGATACAACAGACGAAGCTGAAGTCCCTCAAGTAGAGACTGAAAAAGTAGAAGCCAAACTCAAAGAAGTAGAAGCTCTACTTGCTAAAGTAACGGATACTAGTTTGAAAGACAATGTGACAGAGAGCCTATCTGGTTTACGAAATAATCTGAGTCTCCAAACCATGGATAATAATGGTATCATGGCAGAAGCAGAAAAATTACTTGCTTTGTTAAAAGGTAGTGAGTCAGTTACGACGAAACCAGCAGTATAAACTTTATACTATAAAGCAAAATGATGTAAGAGTCAGTAGCAATACTGGCTTTTATTTTTTAAAATGATATAAAAATCTTGACAGATAAACTTAAAAAAGGTAAACTATTTACTGGTTAATTAAATGGTTAAATAACCGGTTTAGAAAAATTGTTTAACCGATAAAAAGAAGTTAAGAAAAGCTTCATCATTTATTGAAATGAGGGATTTATGAAATTCAGTAAAAAGTATATTGCAGCCGGATCAGCTGTTATCGTATCCTTGAGTCTTTGCGCCTATGCACTGAACCAGCATCGCTCGCAGGAAAATAAGGACAATAATCGTGTTTCTTATGTGGATGGCAGCCAGTCAAGTCAGAAAAGTGAAAACTTGACACCAGATCAGGTTAGCCAGAAAGAAGGAATTCAGGCTGAGCAAATTGTCATTAAGATTACAGATCAGGGCTATGTGACGTCACACGGTGACCACTATCATTACTATAATGGGAAAGTTCCTTATGATGCCCTCTTTAGTGAAGAACTTTTGATGAAGGATCCACACTATCAACTTAAAGATGGAGATATTGTCAATGAGGTCAAGGGTGGCTATATCATCAAAGTCGATGGAAAATATTATGTCTACCTGAAAGATGTAGCTCATGCTGATAATGTTCGAACTAAGGATGAAATCAATCGTCAAAAACAAGAACATGTCAAAGATAATGAGAAGGTCAGCTCAGATGTTGCTGTAGCAAGGTCTCAGGGACGCTATACGACAGATGATGGTTATGTCTTTAATCCAGCTGATATTATCGAAGATACTGGTGATGCTTATATCGTTCCTCATGGAGGTCACTATCACTATATTCCAAAAAGTGATTTATCTACCAGTGAGTTAGCAGCAGCGAAAGCTCATTTAGCTGGCAAAAATACGCAACCAAGTCAGCTAAGCTATTCTTCAGTAGCTAGTGACAATAACACGCAATCTGTAGCACAAGGCTCAACTAGCAAGCCAGAAAGCAAAGTTGAAAATCTCCAAAGTCTATTGAAAGAACTCTATGATTCACCTAGCGACCAACGTTACAGTGAATCAGATGGTCTGGTCTTTGACCCTGCTAAGATTATCAGTCGGACACCAAATGGAGTTGCGATTCCGCATGGTGACCATTATCACTTTATTCCTTACAGCAAGCTATCTCCTTTAGAAGAAAAGATTGCTAGAATGGTGCCTATCGGTGGAACTGGTTCGACAGTTTCTACAAATGAAAAACCTCATGAAGTAGCGTCTAGTCTAGGAAATATTCCAAGTAATCCATCTATATTGAATAATGCTTCTTCAACGTTAAATAAGGAAATTTCTTCAACATCTGATGGTTATATCTTTAATCCAAAAGATATCGTTGAAGAAACAGCCACAGCTTATATTGTAAGACATGGTGATCATTTCCATTACATTCCTAAGGCGAATCAAATTGGTCAACCGACTCTTCCAAATAATGGTCTAACAACACCTTCGCCATCTCTTCCAGTCAATCCTAGTGTTTCACATGAGGAACATGAAGAAGGTGGACACGGCTTTGATGCCAATCGTATTATTGCTGAAGATAGTTCAGGATTTATCATGAGTCACGGAGATCACAATCATTACTTCTTCAAGAAGGATTTGACAGCTGATCAAATCAAGGCAGCGCAAGACCACTTGAAAGGTGCAAATACAGCAACACCAAGTCCAGCTCATGATGACGATCACGACGAAGATCATCATGGACATCATCATGGTGAGGAACACGATCACGGCTTTGATGCCAATCGTGTTATCAGTGAGGATGAGCAAGGATTTGTTATGAGTCACGGAGATCACAATCATTACTTCTTCAAGAAGGATTTGACAGCTGACCAAATTAAGTCCGCTCAGGACCACTTGAAAACACATCATGATGCAG
>CAJZLM010000140.1:0-4020 GCA_916050595.1 Streptococcus mitis
TACGCAGAAGCTGGCCGAATACAAAGAAACTATAGACGGTCGTTTTGCTACTATTTCTAGCCAAATCAATGGTAAGGCTAATCAGAGCGATTTTCAACGGGTGAAAGAAACTAGTCAACTCTATGAGCGTATTATCGGAAGAAACGAGAATGATATCGCTGATAAGGTTGCTCGTATGGCACTGACTAATCAGCTGTTTCAGGTTGAGGTCGGTAAGGCTACGAGAGGTGGCCGAAATTATATCAAAAATGGTCGATTTAAAGAAGGTTCAAAGCATTGGATTGAATATCAAAACGTTAATTTCGGATTAAATTTCAATTATCAACATTCTTCGGGTAATCGAAATCGTACGGGATTGCACATCTATCACGAGGCCCAGGATGTCGCTGATTATTTTGGTGTACAGCAAATGTTCTCTTTTGATGGGTATCGAGGAGAGCAAGTGAGCTTATCTTTATTTGTGTCAAAAGATGGTGGTGCTCCGAGTAGTCTTAAAGTGGCTCTACATTATATTAAAAATGATATTATTGTAGGTCAAGAATGGAAGGACATCCCAAATGGAAACATTCCTTGGAAGAAATACAAGCGCTTCACGTTCTCTTATTCTTTATGGGATGATGTAGACTCAATTCGTTTGATGCTTTATGGCGAGAGAGCAAAAGATATTAATCTATATATAACTGATGTTCAGTTTGAAAGAGGCACTGTCGCTACGGACTACAAAGAGGCTCCCGAAGACACCGAAGAAGCGGTTCGCTCTGTTCAAACTCAACTAGATGGTTCGTGGGCTGTTCAAAATCTGACCAGTGCTGGTGCTTTGGTTTCAGGTCTCAATCTTGGCGCTAACGGTCATAATCGACTTGACGGGAAATTGACCCACATCACTGGTGAAACACTGATTGATAACGCAGTTATCAAGTCGGCTATGGTTGATAAGCTGAAGACAGCCAATTTTGAATCTGGTTCGGTCACGACTGCGATATTAGACGCTGAGGCAGTAACGGCTGACAAAGTGAGATTTGATGATGCGTTTATTAGGAAAATGATTGCAAATGAAGCTTTTATTAACCAGCTGACATCTAAACGCATTTTTGCGACAAAAGTCGAGTCAGTCATTACTAGCTCAACTGTTTTAGAAGGTTATAAAGGTTGGATTGGTGGATTCCAGCTCGGAACGCATGATTCAGGTTACGGACGTTGGATAACTGGACGCAATCACTTCTCGGTTGGAATGGGAAATGGCGAAGGTGGTGATGGCCGTACTGCACTATGGGTTAACTGGGGAAATAATTGGAGCGAACCTGGGTACTATGCATGGTTCGTTAAAAATAATGGCAAGATGTATTGTTATAATACTGCTGAATTTTGGAAAACACCAATTATACATGGGGACCTGAAAGTTACAGGAAAAATTCGTTATGATGGTGGTGTTTGGATTTATTCTAGCGAGTACGAGAAGATTGGACGAAGCAGTAAAGATTATTTTTATCTGGAAAAAGCCAGTGGTGCCAGAGATTGGTTCCCAGCTTGGAACGATACTTCTGACCGCAGACTGAAATCAAACATTCAAGAGAGTGATGCTTCAGGGCTTGATGTTATTAATCGTTTGAAAACTTATAGTTACCGAAAAGAATTTAATAATGAGGTAGAGGATATATCATGTGGTATCATGGCTCAAGATGTGCAGAAGTACGCTCCAGACGCTTTTCGTGAAGGTCCCGATGGGATTTACACATATAACACATTTGCACTGGTGCCTTACTTAATCAAGGCCATCCAAGAATTAAATCAAAAAATCAACTTAATGGAGGAAAAATATGGATCAATCATTTGACCAATTAGTGACAGAAGCACTGGCTAAACGCTTATCTGAAGCGGAATTGCGTTGCGCTCAATTAGAGGCACTCTATACGCTGACTGCTAAGGAATTGCAAGAGATTAATGACGTGCTGGCTTACGACCCAGCTCTAAAAGAGTTGTTTGAAGAAACACAAGCAAAAATGAAAGGAATTAACTAATGAATTACGAAGTAGCAATTAAACCTTATTTGAAAGGCGCAGAAAACACAACAGTTGTCGCAATCAAGATGGAGAATAACGGACGCTATTCTTATGAGCAAGTAGAATTGCACGGTGACCATACGCAGGACAATGAGGCAACATTAGTTCAAGCAGTGCTGGACCATATCCGTACAGAACTTGACCCAACAAACGCTATCGTGCAAGCGCAGGCGAAACTTCAAGAAGCTGAACATAAACTGGCCGAGACTGAAGCTAAACAGACGGCTACAGACCAAGCTGTTAAGCACAATCAAGAAGAAACAGACCGCTATGGGAAGATTATCCATGCGGTCGTTTTAAATGCCGTAGCAGGCAAGACAATCGCTTATGGAACCAACTACAAAGAATTGGTTGAATTGATTCCACTTGCTGAAGTCGGTAAACGCTACATGGCACATGACTTGATTACTCTTGAAGACCCTGCGCACATTGAAGTGGACGGCGAAGGCAAGCGTATCTTGGTACAGTTGAATAAGGAATTTACTTATAACGGTGAGCCAGTCAGCGACTTTGCCCGAAATGGTCGTCTTGAAATGGATGGAACAGGCGCAGCATGGAAGTTTGAGCCTAAAGAATAGAAGAGGTGCCTATGGACGTCTTACAATACGTTGAGCATTTCTTCATGAACGTGCTACCAGTGGCTACTCCAATCATCATAGCTTGGTTGGGCTATAAAGTGCCGAAGAAATCAAAGGAACAGACAGACCAAATCATTTCTGAATTGAATGATGTCAAGAAGCAAATCAAAGATGTCCAGATTACTGCTGACGAGAACAACACCAAAATTGACGAAGTACAAGCAAAACTAAAACTTCACGACGATGCGCACCTTGTAACAATGAGGATGCGCCTCGATCGTGATATTCGCAGGGCTATCCGTCGCGGTTTTACAACCAAGGATGAGTTCTATGTGGTCGAGAACATGCACAATAGCTACAAGGCTTTGGGTGGCAATGGCTACATAGATCACTTGTACAACAATTTTGAGTCGTTGCAGATTAGAGATGACATCTTAATTGAAGATGAGAAAGGAGCGCAGAATGGTCTGTAATCTCAATACGACCAATCTTGCTCAAGTCGATGGCGGTTACCTCATCAAGCAAGGTGATGTGGCTTCTACCTTTGGATTTGTCCTTTTAGACGAAGATTATCGAGCCGTCCCCTCTCTTGAGGGGGAGGTGGCGGTCGTTAGTCTGACAATGGGCAAGTACCAATGGAAGAAGAGGGTAACTGTCACAAACTCAAGCGTGAATTTTAATCTGGACACTATCTTGCCAATCGGGAAATACCGCTTAGAGATTAGCGCTGGTGGGTATATTTTCCCGAGTGATAAAGAAACCCACATCAAGATAGTGGCCTCAGATAAGGAATTGGTCACAGAGGAAGTCCATGCTTTAAAAGAGCTGGATATCGCAAAGGAAGTTGAAAAACAACTTGCAGAAAAAACAGTAACAGATGGCGGGGTATGTCCGGAATTTCCAGACCTACTCTTTTTTTACAACTTAGGAAAGGTATAGAAAAAAATGGAAACTACAAAATTAACAGAATTTGCCCGTACATTGGGAGAAGATAATAAACGAGTTAACGAAGAATTAAAAACCAAGGTTAGCACCTCAGCAATGACGCAAGCTATCTCTCAGGCAGTCACTCAAGCTAAATCAGAGGTCAAAGCTGAAATCTTGGGCGAGTCAGTACCTGAAAATCTTGATACTTTGAAAGAAATTGCTGAAAAAATCACGAATATGGGACAGGATGAAAACGGCGCACTTCTCGGCAAGGTAACCGAAGTCAGCGGACGTGTAGACCAGATTGCTAATCTTGATTTAGTTGAGACTTACAATCAAGCGAAAGCGTGAAGCCTATGAATAACCTTGAAAGTCTAGCGGCTGAAATCGGTAAGGATATCAAGGGCATTAAAGAGCAACAGGTTACGAAAGATGAGCTGGAACAAAAAGCCTAT
>CAJZLM010000141.1:0-4015 GCA_916050595.1 Streptococcus mitis
AAAGAGCAAACTAGGAAGCTAGCCGCAGGTTGCTCAAAACACTGTTTTGAGGTTGTAGATGGAACTGACGTAGTCAGTATCCTACACATACGGTAAGGCGACGCTGACGTGGTTTGAATTTGATTTTCGAAGAGTATTAATCGACGTAATCTCCGCCTTCAAATCCATAGTACTCTTCCAAACTGAGACCACTCTCTGCAATTTCTTTTGCTTCTTTTCCGACATAACGAAGGTGCCATTCTTCAGCCATATAGCCTGTTTCCTTTTCCTTACCTTTGAGATAACGAACAACAAAGCCATAATCAGCCGCATGGTCCAAGAGCCATTGGGCCGCTTTTTCTTCTGTCACCAAATCACCATTTGTCCCAATCACATCAAAGGCTAAACCTGTCTGGTGTTCGCTATAGCCAGGTCGAGCAGAATAACGATCGGCAGCTTCTTTCCCATCTTGGTTGACATAATCTTGATAGAGCTTGGTCTGAGTTTCATAACTTCTAAAACCACTGTAATGATCGCTAATCGGGAAACCTGCCTCTTGCATAGCTTTAATGAGTTTGACCAACTCAGCCTTGGCTGTTGGATTTTCCCCTGGATTGTAGTCTTTTGACAATGGGTAGTGTTTATTTGCTACGATGATTTCATCGTATTTCCCTTGGATGCTGTAGTAGTCTCCTTTGTTAACCACTTCTGCTTTTTTCTGGGCAGCTCCTTGAGCCTTACTTCCGACTGTTCCATCAGCTTTAGCAGTTTGCTCTGTCTTAGCTGAGCCATCTTCATTTTTTGCTTTTTCTTGTGAACAAGCTGCTAGACTCATGGCTAGCAAAGCTGTCAAGATAAGGTATCTTTTTTTCATTTCTACTCCTTTATTTCTAATAATTTATCTACTTCTAACGATAAACGTTTGACTAATCTTTTAATCTCATCCGGTTTTGCTTGGCAGGTTTCTGCTGTCATTTCTTCAAAAGGAACCCACCAGACTGGACCACGTCCCTTAAGACCGTGTCCATTCAAATCACCTCTTCGTCTAGGAAACAGATGCCAATGAAGATGGGCATCGCCATTTCCTAGCAGTTCGATATTCATTTTCTCAGCAGCAAAGGCCTTGGCAACTGCCTCTTGGACTAAACTCATTTCTTCTAGAAAATGGAGTCTTGTCTCCTTTTTCAAATGGTGCAATTCGGTGACATGTTCCTTGGCTAGAAAGAGACTATAGCCTGCAAAATACTGGTGGTCTCCAACCACAAGATAGCCTGTTTCCAACTCTTTGACAAAATAGGGACTTTCTCCCTTCTTGATGAGCTCAATTCTCTGGCAAATCAAACACATATCAATCTACCAATGCGCTCTTAAGATAAGCATCAACCATACGTTCCGTTGCGACCACCGAATCAATATGAGTGCGTTCATATGAGTGACTAGACTCGATACCAGCACCGAGAAGGGCGTGTTTGACTTCTGCCCCTGCGGACATGGCTGCTGAAGCGTCCGAACCATAAAATGGATAGATATCCAGTTTAAATGGAATATCTTGCTCTTTAGCCAAAGCAACCAAATGTTGACGGAAGTCATAGTGATAAGGTCCAGAAGCATCCTTGACACAGATAGACACTGTATATTCGTCTGTTTGCTGGTCATCTCCCATAGCTCCCATATCCACAGCCAGATATTCTACCACCTGAGCAGGAATATTAGAGTTAGCCCCATGCCCCACTTCTTCAAAGACTGAAAAAGCAAAATGGGTTGTTACGGGCAATTCAATCTTCTCTTCCTTATAAATACGAAGCAGATTAAGCAAAATCGCTGCACTGACCTTATCGTCCAAATGACGAGACTTGATAAAACCTGTCTCTGTCACGACGGTTCGTGGATCAAAGCTGATAAAATCACCGACCTCAATACCAAGAGCACGAGTTTCTTTTTCATTGGTCACTTTTGCATCCAAACGCACTTCCATATTGTCCTGAGTGCGTTCTGCAGTTCCTGCATCCTTATAGACATGGCAAGAAGTTTGGTGGATGAGGATGGTTCCTGATACTTTTTCACCTGTGCTAGCTACGTGAACAGTACAGTTTTCTCCTTCAATCATGTTCCAAGGGAAACCACCGATACGGTCCATTTTGAGACGGCCGTCTGGTTTGACAGCACGGACAATAGCACCCAACGTATCCACATGGGCAGTCACATAGCGGTGCTCTTCATCATTTTGACCTTTGATGGTCACATTGACACCGCCCTTGGCTGTGCGAACCGGCTGGTAACCAAAACCTTCTAGAGTCTTGACTAAATAGTCCGAAATCTCACGAGTGAAGCCCGTTGGCGACGCAATGGCGGTCAGTTCTTTGATATATTCTACTGTTTGATTCATTTCTTCACCTCTTTTGCTACCTATTATAACACATTTATCATCGGATAAAAAAAGAAAATCACTCCTGCAGACTTGGCTACAAAAGTGATTTTAGTGATTATTCCATTTCAAAAACATCGCTTTCTTGCTTGTTTGGTAGAACCAATGAGAGCAAGATTCCGACAACGGCTGGTACTAACCATGGGAGTGATGCCTTGGCAAAAGGAAGGGCGTTGACAAGATTCGCAAGAAACTCAACCTTAAACGAGCTTCCTAGTACGCTTGCAATAGCAATAGCTGTAACAACAGCAATTGTCAACTGCATACCTGGTTTTGAAAGAGCCACAAATTTGTTGACAATGACAATCATAACGATAGCAATCGTGATTGGGTACAAGATAACCAATACTGGAATGGAGTACTTGATAATCGCATCAAGACCCAAATTAGCAATGGCAAATCCAATCAAGGTAAAGGCTGTCGCATAAACCTTGTAGCTGATTTGTGGGAAGCGTTCATTAAAGAACTCAGCTGTTGACACAATCAAACCAACTGTTGTTGTGAAGCAGGTTACAGTAACCATAGCTGCAAGGAAGAGTTGAGCTGTTGAGCCAAAGATTTCTTGAGTGGCTTGTGACAAGATGTAAACACCTGGTGTTCCACCCTTCATCGCTTCAGCTGGTACTGGGAAATGATTCCCAAGGAAGCCTAAACCGATGTAAAGAGCGCTGAAGGCAAGGGCAACAACGATACCAACCACCCAAATAGTTGAAATGTATTCTTTCTTACTTGAAAATCCAAGTTGTTTCAAGGTTTGAACTGCGATTACACTGAAGGCAACTGAGGCAAGGGCGTCCAAAGTATTATAACCTTCTAGGAAGCCTGTACCAAAGGCAGAAGCTTGATAAGCAGCTGAAGCAGCTTGAGGACTTGTTCCACCGTATTTGAAAGCTCCTAAAACAACCAAGATAACGATCAAAATCGCAAAGACTGGCGTTAAAATACGGCCGATACGGTCCAAAATTTTTGATGGATTAAGCGAAATCAAATAGGCTGCTGCAAAATACAAAACTGTAAAGATAATCAAACCAAGACCTTTATTTGCATCCGACAAAAGAGGGCTAATCCCTACTTCGTAAGCTGTTGTAGCTGTACGTGGGATAGCAAAGAATGGACCGATTGACAAGTAAAGAACTGAGAGGTAAAGAGTCGCAAACCAAGGCGCTATCTTTGTTGAAATCTCGAAGATATATCCTTTAGGATTTAGCGTTCCAATAATAAGAGTCAAGACGGCGATACCGACACCTGAAAAGACAAAACCTGCGATGGCAGGAAGAAAATGTTCTCCAGATAGAGCACCTAGAGAAGGCGGAAAAATCAAGTTCCCCGCACCAAAAAATATTCCAAACAGGAGTAAACCTGTTAAGGCACCTTTTTTAGCCATGAAAATCTCCTTCATATTTATAAAATACTGACCTAGTATATCATGAATAGGAGTATGAAAAAAGCTTCACGAAGTAAATATTGAATGTTTTCAAGATTCTTAAAAATGAGAATTGTCTAAAAATAAAATCCCCTACCCAGTCCACGACAAGTAGGAGAAAATTCTAATGTTTATACTCTTCGAAAATCTCTTCAAACCACGTCAGCTTCACCTTGCCGTACTCAAGT
>CAJZLM010000142.1:0-3995 GCA_916050595.1 Streptococcus mitis
TCCCGCAAGGCTTGGGCTGACAGATATGGGAAACCTTTCTCCTTGACAAAGGACTCTAGCTGACGGAAGGCCCATTGACGAGAATAGGCTTTCCCTGTCCTTTCAAAAAGATAGGTCTGGCCCATCAAGGGTTCTAGCTCTGAAAGCAAGCTCGTGGGAATGGTGACAATCCTCTGTTGGGAAGCCTTCTTGATTCGCAACACCTGAAAGTCCAGATTGATATCCGCAACCTTGAGAGCTAAAATCTCACTCGGCAAGAGCCCCATTTCTAGGATTAAGAGCGCTAGCAAGCGACCCTCTGAATAGTCACTTTCTTGCCAAAAAGAGTCTAGGTCTAACAGTTCTGGCTTTGCCGTCTTCTTTTCAGCTTGTTTAGCTAATTCTAAGCGGTAAAAGCTATCCACTTCTCCTTTTTGATAGAGAAAGTAGAGAAATTGGTTACAGGCCGAAATCTTTCGCTTCTGGGCGCTGATTTTTAGATTGGCTAGCTGAGCTTGGTAAATCTTGAGACTGGTCTCAGAAATCCGCTCGCCTACAATGTCTAAAAATTGTTCCAGATCATACTTATAGGACTGCTTGGAATTGGCAGACAGACCCTGCTTTTCCTCTAAAAAGGCTGAAATCCTGTCTCTCATTTGCATCGAATCTCAAATTCCTTACTAAAGTCATGCAAGAGGGCATTGACTGCCTTGAGGATAGACTTGCGCGTGATAATTCCTTGGAAAATACCAGACGCATCCACAACCGGCAAGAAGGACTCATCTACCAGCTTGTGCAAGACCTCCGTAATGGTAAAATCAGGCGAAACAACCGCTACATCCGTTTTGGTCATATGAACGATATCCGTATCTGCCATGATTTCTTGACTCAAGTCATGTTCCATCTGATAAGCCATAATATCTCTGAGCCCAATCGTCCCAACAAACTGTTTTTCATCTGTCACAACAGGAACACGGGTATAGGTCATCTGACTAAGCAAGAGGGTCGCGTGATCCGCATTGTGGGTATCAATCAACACGGCCAGATTTTCAGCAGGGGTCAAAAAAGTTTCCTCCTGCCCCAACAAGAAAGTCTCAAACTCCTTGGCAATCATCGGCTAAACTCCTTAGACAAGCCCGGATACACCTCATGGGCTCGTGTCAAAAAGTCAACTTTGAAATAACTATCATCAATCTCCACACGAGCATAGAGACATTCTCTGATGGTCCCACGTGGTTGACTGATGGAACCTGGATTTAGAAAGAGTGTCTTGCCTTCCATCCAAGCGCTTGGCACATGCAAGTGACCATAAAGGCAGATATCGGCCTCTTCTTCCTGAGCCCAGTAGTCCAACTTTTGAAAGTTGAAATTGATGTCAAACAGGTGTCCATGGGTTTGGATAATCTTGGTCGAACCAAGCTCAGTCACCAAACGTTCTGGGTAGCCGGCGTAAAAGTCCATGTTCCCTTTAACAACACGGATGCCTTCCCAAAGGGGAGAATCAGGACGCAGTTCAGAATCGCCATTATGAAAAACGGCATCAACTTTGCCTACATAGCGATCACGGATTTCTTCCACAATCAAGCTATCGCCATGGGAATCGCTCATTACAATGATGGTTTGCTTTGCCATGATGGAAATACCTCCAAAAGTTTCTTAACGGCTAAGGCACGGTGAGATTGGCTATTTTTTTCTTCAAGGGTTAATTCAGCTGATGACTTGCCTGTCTCTCCTACAAGGAAGAGAGGATCATAGCCAAATCCATTTTCACCCTTAGGTTCAAAGTTAATGTAGCCAGGCCAGTCTGCTTCAACAACCAAGCTTTCCTTGTTTGGACTGGCTACGACTAGGGTTGTATGGAATTGAGCCGAGCGGTCCTTGAGTTCAAAGACCATGGCCAATTCGTGCAAGAGCTTGGCATTGTTTTCACGGTCAGTAGCTCCCACACCTGCGAAACGAGCTGACCAGACACCTGGCAAGCCACCAAGGACATCGACTTTGAGACCTGAGTCATCTGCCAAAACCATCTTGCCCGTTAATTGAGAAATAGTTTCTGCCTTGAGGCGGGCATTTTCTTCGAAGGTCATGCCTGTTTCTGCTACTTCAGGCAAGTCAGGATAGTCATTGAGATTTTCCACATCGTAGCCTAGCTTGTCAAAGATAGCTCGGAATTCCTTGGTCTTGCCCTCGTTACGAGTCGCAATCAACAAGGTTTCTCTAACCTTGTTTGTCTCAAAGAAGTCGTGAACATTGACCCCTTCTTTAGGCAATTCCACATACAAGAGTTGCCCATTTTCAACCAAGAGCAGGGCCCCTTGACGTTGAATGACTTCCAAGTTACGTCCCATTTCTTGGTTGAGGATATCTACCACAAAAGACAATAAACGGTAGCGAGAACCATAGCGTAAAACAGCAACTGAAATCGGGAAACCTCGTTCCTCGTCTCGAAAGATTTTGGCCAATCCAACTAGAGGAAAATCCAAGTCTTCATCAGTCAACGTCCGGACGCCACCAAAAATAGCATAGGACCCGACATACCAGTCCTGGTCATCCTTGTATTCATAAATTTTATTTGTCATAATTCTACATGCTCCACATGAATCTCTTTTTCAAGCCATTCTTCACCAATTTGTGCAAAACTTTGGCTGCTGGCTGTTGTGTAAAAACGGTGATGGAGTGGTCCGGCATCGCGACCACGATTGATTTCAAAATAATTAAGTAAGACTGAGATATCCCGTACGCACTCTGCCCCACTATCGATGAGCTGAACCTTGGGTCCCATGACATTTTGAATAATGGGTCTGAGGAGTGGATAATGGGTACAACCCAAAATCAGGCTATCCACCTTTCCAACCAAGGGACGTAGGGTTTCATAAACTACTTTCTTAGTGACACTGGTTGACAGAGCCCCAGACTCCACCAAGGGAGCAAACTTGGGACAGGCCAAACTCTCCACCTGTAAGTCCGGATCCAGATCATGGATTTTCTGACGGTAGATGTCTGATTGTACCGTCATGGGGGTTCCAATCACTCCGATTTTCCCACCTTGGCTGGACTTGATGGCTGCCGAAGCTCCTGGCAAAATTACACCTAGGACAGGAATATCTAGTTGAGCCTTGATTTCTTCCCAGACGACCGCAGTCGCTGTATTACAAGCAATGACAATCATTTTGACATCCTTGGTCAAAAGAAAGTTGACCAACTGCCAAGTATATTCACGAATTTGCTCAGCAGGACGGGGCCCGTAAGGCGCGCGTGCCGAATCTCCAATATAGACGATTTCTTCATGGGGAAGTTGGCGCATGAGCTCGCGCACAACGGTCAAGCCCCCGACACCCGAATCCAAAAAACCAATTGGTCGATTATCCATACAGTCTTCTTTCTAGTCTTTTTTCTGATTGATAGTTCATTATGATTACCGTTCCTTATGAACTGAATAATGACAGCCTAATCAACAACTATCTCTCTTAATCATAATCAAATATCAATAGAATGCAAGGAAAAAGTCTCATCCCTAAACCATAACCAACATAGTGAGAAGTCTGGAACTTTCATCCCAGACTTTTCCTTATTTATTTTTTCTTTTTATTGTTAGCAAGAGCTGCTTTTTGTTGGCGGATGATTTGGTGGTAAACTTGTTGTACCTTAGCTTCGCTTGGTTTTTGACCATTTGCACTCAAAAGAGTACGAACTGCTTCAGCATTCAAACGTGGGTTGTCAGCGAATTCTTTTTCAATTTGCTTACGAACCAAGTACATTCCTCCAAGAGCTCCTCCTAGAAAAGCTAGCACAATCAATACAATTGCTAAAAGTAAATCCATCATTTTTCTCCTGTTTCTTTTTGAGTCTCTTTCATTATACCACAAACTAGCCACCCTGACTAGTTTGTTTTACGCTTTCAGGAATGGAATAGACAGCAAAAAGAACCCTGCTTTTCTGAGAAAGAGGGCTCCTTACTGAGTTTATACTCAATGAAAATCAAAGAGCAAACTAGGAAGCTAGCCGCAGGTTGCTCA
>CAJZLM010000143.1:0-3994 GCA_916050595.1 Streptococcus mitis
TCCTTGCCCTTAGCTTATAATAAGGATTTGCAAGAGGATAAGGAAGGGATGTTTGATACGGTCGAAACGATTTTAAATTCCCTTGATGTGTTGGCAGGTATGTTATCTAGCTTACAGGTAAACAAGGAAAAAATGCAAGAGTCGACAGAGAAGGACTTTTCAAATGCGACTGAGTTGGCAGATTATTTGGCAGGGAAAGGCTTGCCATTTAGAGAAGCTCATGAGGTTGTGGTAAGATTAGTGTTAGACTCTATCAAGTCTGCTAAAAATATTCAAGATTGGACTTTGGAGGAATTGCAAACCTATCATTCCCTCATTGCTGAGGATATTTATGTCTACTTGCAACCTAAAACTGCTGTTCAAAGACGAAATTCTTTGGGAGGTACAGGATTTGACCAAGTCAAATACCAGATAGAACAAGCTAAGAAAGCGAATGAAGCTAGAAAGTGCTAGATTGATAGGTTCAGAATAAGAGGTTGGTCGATTGACAGCCTCTTTCTTGTCTTCTCCAACCAAGCATGTTATAATGAATACTGCTCAAGCGACCTTCAATCGTTAAGCACACACGACCTTCAATCGTGAACTAGTCATTTCGTTTATCTTTTATTACGTCGTTAACTCGTCTTGCCTAACTCAAGTTATGCCTACGACTCGTTGCCTAGTACTAAAAGCAAACGAAATGACTATACTCAAATAAATTCTATTGAAAGTCTTAGTAAATAGAATTTTGAGGGGTATAAATAAACGAATAGATGGGAGACTTACCATGAGTGATAACTCTAAAACACGTGTTGTCGTGGGGATGAGTGGTGGTGTTGATTCGTCGGTGACGGCTCTCTTGCTCAAGGAGCAGGGCTACGATGTGATCGGTATCTTCATGAAGAACTGGGATGACACAGATGAAAACGGCGTCTGTACGGCGACCGAAGATTACAAGGATGTGGCTGCGGTGGCAGACCAG
The DNA here is from genome assembly GCA_916050595.1 of Streptococcus mitis. Lineage (GTDB taxonomy): Bacteria > Bacillota > Bacilli > Lactobacillales > Streptococcaceae > Streptococcus > Streptococcus mitis_CY. The sequence goes on from CAJZLM010000143.1 coordinate 962, forward strand.
ATCGGCATTCCTTACTACTCTGTCAATTTTGAAAAAGAGTACTGGGACCGCGTTTTTGAGTATTTCCTAGCAGAATACCGTGCAGGACGCACGCCAAATCCAGATGTTATGTGCAACAAGGAAATCAAGTTCAAGGCCTTTTTGGACTATGCTATGACCTTGGGGGCAGACTATGTAGCGACTGGGCATTATGCCCGAGTGGCGCGTGATGAGGATGGCATCGTTCACATGCTTCGTGGCGTGGACAATGGCAAGGATCAGACCTATTTCCTCAGCCAACTTTCGCAAGAACAACTCCAAAAAACCATGTTCCCACTGGGACATTTGGAAAAACCTGAAGTACGAAAAATAGCTGAAGAAGCAGGACTTGCGACGGCTAAGAAGAAAGACTCGACAGGGATTTGCTTTATCGGAGAAAAGAACTTTAAAGAATTTCTCAGCAACTACCTACCAGCACAGCCTGGTCGCATGATGACTGTGGATGGTCGCGATATGGGCGAACATGCTGGTCTGATGTATTATACGATTGGTCAGCGTGGAGGACTTGGTATCGGTGGTCAACACGGCGGTGACAATGCCCCTTGGTTCGTTGTCGGAAAAGACCTAAGCAAGAATATCCTCTATGTCGGCCAAGGTTTCTACCATGATTCGCTCATGTCAACCAGCCTAGAAGCCAGTCAAGTTCATTTTACTCGTGAGATGCCAGAGGAATTTACGCTAGAATGTACGGCTAAATTCCGCTACCGTCAGCCTGATTCTAAGGTGACAGTACATGTCAAAGGAGATAAGGCAGAGGTCATCTTTGCGGAACCGCAACGCGCAATCACACCAGGACAGGCAGTTGTCTTTTACGATGGCGAAGAGTGTCTCGGTGGCGGTTTGATTGACAATGCTTACCGCGATGGACAAGTTTGTCAGTACATTTAGATTGACAAATTTTCTCAATTTGCTACAATAATAAAAGCAATAGAAATGATGGTCAAAGCTCATGGATGTTGCAGGCTTTTTTGTCCTGCACTTCTTTGGAGTTTTGACTGTTTTTGTGTCGTTTAAGAGAAAGGACAAAAATGACTCAACAAGACTTTCGGACAAAAGTAGGAAATACGGTTTTTGGTGTTCGGGCGACAGCCTTGATTCTCCAAAATCGCAAGCTTCTAGTCACCAAAGATAAGGGCAAGTATTACACTATTGGCGGTGCGATTCAAGTCAATGAAAGCACGGAAGACGCGGTAGTCCGTGAAGTGAGGGAAGAACTGGGTGTCAAAGCTCAAGCTGGGCAGCTAGCTTTCGTGGTTGAAAATCGTTTTGAACAGGACGGTGTTTCCTATCACAATATCGAGTTTCATTATCTGGTGGACTTGCTTGAAGATGCCCCGTTGACCATGCAGGAAGATGAGAAAAGTCAGCCCTGTGAATGGATTGACATAGACAAGCTTGGGGGTATCAATCTAGTTCCAGCCTTTTTAAAAACAGCCCTGCCAGAATGGGACGGCCAACTAAGACACATTCATCTTGAGAAATAGGAGAGAAATATGACTTATCATTTTACTGAAGAATACGATATTATTGTAATTGGTGCGGGACACGCTGGGGTAGAAGCATCCCTAGCAGCCAGCCGTATGGGCTGCAAGGTTTTGCTTGCGACTATCAACATTGAAATGCTGGCTTTCATGCCTTGTAATCCTTCTATCGGTGGTTCTGCCAAGGGGATCGTTGTGCGTGAAGTTGATGCCCTCGGTGGCGAGATGGCCAAAACCATTGACAAGACTTACATCCAGATGAAGATGCTCAACACAGGGAAGGGGCCAGCTGTCCGTGCCCTTCGTGCGCAGGCTGACAAGGAGCTTTACTCTAAGGAAATGCGCAAGACAGTTGAAAATCAAGAAAATCTGACTCTTCGTCAGACCATGATTGATGAGATTTTGGTGGAAGACGGCAAAGTTGTCGGTGTTCGTACAGCGACCCATCAAGAGTATGCTGCTAAGGCTGTTATCGTGACGACAGGGACTGCCCTCCGTGGGGAAATTATCATCGGAGACCTCAAGTACTCATCAGGACCAAACCACAGTCTAGCTTCTATTAACCTTGCTGACAATCTCAAGGAACTGGGCCTCGAAATCGGTCGTTTCAAGACAGGAACCCCTCCACGTGTCAAGGCTTCTTCAATCAACTACGATGTGACAGAAATTCAGCCAGGAGACGAAGCGCCTAATCATTTCTCATACACTTCACGTGATGAAGACTATGTCAAGGACCAAGTGCCATGTTGGTTGACCTATACCAACGGTACCAGTCATGAGATTATCCAAAACAACCTCCACCGTGCGCCTATGTTTACAGGTGTGGTCAAGGGAGTGGGGCCTCGTTACTGTCCGTCAATTGAGGACAAGATTGTTCGCTTTGCGGACAAGGAACGCCACCAACTCTTCCTAGAGCCAGAAGGGCGCAATACAGAGGAAGTTTATGTCCAAGGACTTTCAACCAGTCTGCCTGAGGATGTACAGCGTGAGCTGGTTCATTCCATTAAAGGTCTGGAAAATGCTGAGATGATGCGAACTGGTTATGCCATTGAGTATGACATGGTCTTGCCTCATCAGTTGCGTGCGACTCTGGAAACCAAGAAAATCTCAGGTCTTTTCACTGCTGGTCAGACAAATGGAACGTCAGGTTACGAAGAGGCAGCAGGTCAAGGGATTATCGCTGGGATCAATGCGGCTCTGAAAGTCCAAGACAAGCCTGAGTTGATTTTGAAGCGTAGTGACGGTTATATTGGGGTCATGATTGATGACTTGGTGACCAAGGGAACCATTGAACCCTACCGTCTCTTGACCAGTCGTGCTGAATACCGTCTCATTCTCCGTCATGACAATGCCGATATGCGTTTGACTGAGATGGGACGCGAGATTGGCCTTGTGGATGATGAACGCTGGGCTCGCTTTGAAATTAAGAAAAATCAATTTGAAAATGAGATGAAGCGCCTCGACAGTATCAAACTCAAGCCAGTCAAGGCAACCAATGCTAAGGTTGAGGAGA
>CAJZLM010000144.1:0-3879 GCA_916050595.1 Streptococcus mitis
AGCAAATCCTACATATATTTTTTTTAACATTCTATTCATAAAACTTACCCAAAGTTTTATTTTAGATTTTTTCCAACTTGATAAAGACCTGCTCCTAGTATAATAGCCCCTCCTGTTACAGAAAAACCTTTAAACGCAGCTACTCCAAACGCAACTACTAGTGGTGCAATTCCCCCATCTACATTCATCAACTCTTCTTCTGTAAGAGCTACAAAGTTCTGTTCCATTTTGTCAAAATTTGTCATCTTTTTTTCTCCTCAATTTTTATGTTTTGTTATATCTTTAATGTTTAGCCTCTAAGCCACTTAAATAGCCAGATTGGATAAATAACTGAAATAAGCATTTCTAATCTCCTTCCTTTTCTTTCTTACTTATTTATTCGAAAAAGAATTCGAAAATGTACAAATAAATTAAATTTATTTAAAAAACAATTTAATAAACCACGGATACAAGATTGGTAGATACATGAACTAGGCTCCTTTCCTTTTCCTCTTACTTATCTATTCGAAAAAGAAGTCAAAAAAATAAGAATATCAGAAAATTTTCCGACATTCTTATTGATAATTTGATTCAAGTCTAACAGATATTAGACATTGAGATGTTTTTTAAGAGTTCTTCTGGCTGTTCGTGATACGGGGAAGTGCAAGCCTTCTAACAGGGTCACTTCTGTCGCAGTCATCTCTTCAATGGCATGTAAACTGACCAACGTATTGCGATTGGCATAGACAAAGTAATCTTTTTCAGCCTTAGCAGCGATATCCTTGAGACTGCCATAAATGGTCTTGATAGAATGATTGGCATAATAGACCTTGATACGATGGGATTCCACTGAAGTTTCAAAGGCTAAAATCTCATGGTAGGGCAGAGTAAAGCCCCGTCTCCCCTCAAAACTATAGGTGAAGAGACGCATATTTTCCCTCTTATCCACTGCCAGTACATAGTCCAGACAGCGTTCCAACTGATGACGGTAATCTTCCTCAGGCTGATCCTTAGAAATAAAATCCAAGGCAGACAAGTGATAGCGAAAAGCTAGAGGCAAGGCCTCCGAGTGTGTGGACACAAAGACAATACTTGTAAAAGGATCCCGCTCCCGAACCTGTTGAGCAACCTGAAAACCCCGTTCACGCTCTCCATCAATCTCTAAATCCAATAAATAGAGCTGGTAATTGTCAAAATACTGAGAATACTTTTCAACATCTCCATAGTTTTTGGCAATATCAATTTCCAATCTTAAATTGCGAGAGCGACCAATATCTAGTAAAGTCTGCTCTATCCGTCCTTGCTGGACTTTATCGTCTTCCAAAACTAAAATTCTCATTCCTCTCCCCCTCGTTTCTCATCCTTAAATGGCAATTCTAAGTCTTGTCTAAAGGTCGTCTCTCCTAGCTGGGTATCTAAGTTTAAATCATAATGAAAAACCATATCCTCCAAGGTTGCTAAGCCCAGTCCACTGTGGTTTCCCTTGGTAGAGTAACCCTTTTGACTGAGAATGCTGGGATTCAGTTCTTCTTTCTTACGAGTGTTTTCAATGATAAAACGGACACTCCTATCGTCTGCCAATAAAGCAACCCGAATCTGCGGATTTTCCGCCTCACTGGCTGCCTCTAAGGCATTTGTCGTGAGGATAGAGAGGATACGGATAGCCTCCAACATCGGCAAATCCAGCTCTTCGACAACCCCCACCGTCTCCAAACTAAAATGAATTCCCTGATTATCTGCCACAATCATGGCTTTTGCCAAGGTATTGCGAATGGCTATATCATGGATATTGTGGAGATTAAAGGCCGTGTAGTCCGCCTTTCTCAGCTTTTCATTGGTCTTTAGAAAGACATCTTGATAAATGGTAGACACCTCAGCCATGTCTTGATTGGCTATGGCAGGTTCCATGCTGGCGACAATTCCTGCAAAATCATGACGGAAACCTCGCACTTCATCATAGAGATGACCTAGCTTGTCCACCATCCCTTGCAAGGAACGATTTTCATCTTCCTGTCTCTGAATAGTCTGCTCATCACGATAAATCTGCTCCAAATGCTTAATATAAAAGAGCCAAGAGAAAAAGAGAATGAAAATCAGAAGGGAAATGGTCGTGTCAAAACGAACGTAGAAAGGATTACATCCCCCAGACATGATGGATGAAAACAGTCTGAAACCAAACAATAAGGATAAAATCCACATACTTTTCATCACTAACGATCGAAATTTATCTAAAAATAATATATTGAAATCAATTCCCCATCGTCTTAAAATGACAACAGACAAAAACAACGAAATCAAACTAAATACAGAATTAAATCCACTATGCAAAAAATCAGATAGTTCAGAGTAGTCAAATATCAATCGTATTATAAATGTCAAAACCAAATATCGAATACTTTGATAAAACACAAATAGATAAAGTGCAAGAAAGAGAGCTTCCTTCTTCTTTTTCTTTAACACAATCCAAAATATTATATAAAAGAATAATAAATTGGCAACATGCGAGAAACTCGGAAAAACGAAGGTAGCAAATAGCTTAAAAACTACCAAAAGAAATATAGAACGTTTGTCATAAAATGCTTTAGAGAGTTGACTACCTAGATAAATCGGAGGAGCTAGTATATTGATTAAAATCAATATGAAACATAAAAATTCAAGAAATATAATCATAAATCTGTTTAGTTAACACATTTTAATCAAAATACTATCTTGGCTCTGGGCGTAGATGTAGCCAATGGTAAATATCTTCAAAAATCCCTCCACCATTCACTTCCTTCAATACCTCTGGGGTTAACTCTTCAAATTGTTCCAATTCTACAAATGTATTTTTCATTTCCATGACAGACTCCTTTTTATTATTTTATAGATAACTCTATTCCCTGCTCCATCTACAAAAGGCTTTAGCTTCCTTTTAAAATACAAGAAATCTAAAGCCTCCTGAAAATGGTATATTGGTTAGAGTGTTAACAATTAGTTGTGAAGATGTTATTTTTATTTAACCACGACCACTTTATAATATTCGTTTGAGTGTGGAGATTCAATCTTAATTTTTTCACCATATAAACCATCAATTTCTTTATCAAGATAATCTGAAACTCCTGATGGCAAGCGTTTCATCTTAAGAATCTCACCAGATTGATCCGCATAGGCTAGAATGTGATGATGAGTAGTGGTTGCTCCATCATCAATTAATACAAAGTAACCTGTTTTGAGCTTACCTTGCTCATTTTCTAAATAGTATAGTTTATTGTTATTGATTGTAAAGTTAGTAGCTCCAAGACGAAGTCGTGCACCTGGATTTTCTAAATAGACATCATTGCCAACTTTTTTAATCTCTGAATAGGTTGTCATTGCTGGGATATTAACCACACGATGTCCATTTTCATCAAAGTAGTAACGATTTGGTAAGTTTTGGAAGTTCTGTACAACTGCCTTAGAATCAATTTCTTGTCCTTCATCTTTATTATCTACCAGAGCTAAGGTTGTATTTGAAACCTCATCCCCATATTTGTCGGAAAACTTCTTGAACTCTGGTCTGATATACCAAGCATTTTTTTCAATAATAACATCGTCACCTTTAGCATTTAGCAAATATTCTTGCCCATCTCCAAGTTTGACAATATCATGAATATTGTATCCAGAATCTTTTCTATTTGCTAGATAGCCATCCTTACCAATGACATAACTTTCCCCATCACTGGCTGGAACAGCTCTGTCTGCGACCATAGCACCTGATTTTTCAAAGTAAGACCATTGACCATTTGCAGTTGCCCATCCTGTTGCCATAGCGCCACTGCCTTTTAGGTAGTACCAAGTAGACCCTTCTTTGTACCAACCTGTGCGCATAGCACCACTATCTGCTAGTGAGTACCATGTGTTACCTTCCTTGTACCAGCCAGT
>CAJZLM010000145.1:0-3872 GCA_916050595.1 Streptococcus mitis
CTAAAATCCGAAAACAGGTCCATAGAGAGTCAGTACGTGTTTGATATGCTCGTAATGGAATTTATCATAGTTTCGCCAAGCAGTGCGTGCTTGATCATTCAGTTTTAGGCTACCAAGACCAATCAGAAGACTGGTACGTTGGTAAAATTTCTCAAGGTCGATTAAAATACTGTTGTCCAACTTTTCCGCTTTTTTGAGCTCTTGCAGAGTAGTGTTTAGCAGCTCTTGCAGTCGAATATCATCTGCCCTACCCTGTTTGCAGCTTTGGAAAATTTTATTTAACTCGGATAGGAGTTGGGTTGCATTAGTAATGAGTTCTTTGTCTTTCATGTGAGCATCCTCCTTGCTCTGATGTATTATTGCCTATAGTATGGCACTAAAAAATGTCATAGTAAACATGTTAAAAAATCGAATGTTAATTAAAAAGTTTGGTGGGCTGATTTGTAGGCTTTTCATGGTATAATCAAGAGAGTAAATCTTTATGGAGGAAGTATGAAATTAAATATTCAAGAAATTCGTAAGCAGTCTGAAGGCTTGCATTTTGAACAAACGTTAGACCTAGCAGCCGATCTGCGTGCACGTAATCAAGAAATTTTAGATGTAAAAGATATCCTTGCAGTTGGGAAAGTACAGTATGAAGACCGTATGTATTTCTTAGATTATCAACTATCTTATACCATTGTTCTTGCTTCAAGTCGCAGTATGGAACCAGTTGAGTTAGTTGAATCTTATCCAGTAACGGAAGTTTTCATGGAAGGTGCAACTAACCAACTAGATCAGGAAGTTTTAGACGATGATTTGGTCTTGCCTATCGAAAATGGAGAACTTGACCTTGCTGAGAGCGTGTCAGATAATATCCTTCTCAACATTCCTATCAAGGTCTTGACGGCTGAAGAAGAGGCTGGTCAAGGATTTGTTTCAGGAAATGACTGGCAAATCATGACAGAAGAAGAATACCAAGCCCAACAGGCAGTTAAGAAAGAAGAAAACAGTCCTTTTGCTGGCTTACAAGGACTATTTGACGGAGACGAATAATGGTCTTGTCAAAAAAACGAGCACGAAAAGTGCTGGAAGAAATAATTGCTCTGTTTCCAGATGCCAAGCCCAGTCTTGATTTTACCAATCATTTTGAACTACTAGTTGCGGTCATGTTGTCAGCTCAGACAACGGATGCAGCGGTAAATAAGGCTACACCAGGTCTCTTTGCTGCCTTTCCAACGCCACAAGCCATGTCTGTAGCGACAGAGAGTGAGATTGCTTCACACATTTCTCGCCTGGGACTGTATCGGAATAAGGCTAAATTCCTTAAAAAATGTGCCCAACAGTTACTAGATGATTTTGATGGCCAAGTTCCTCAAACACGTGAGGAATTGGAAAGTCTTGCAGGAGTTGGTCGCAAGACAGCCAATGTTGTCATGAGTGTGGGCTTTGGGATTCCAGCCTTTGCAGTGGATACTCATGTGGAGCGTATCTGCAAACACCACGATATTGTCAAAAAATCAGCGACACCGCTTGAGGTGGAAAAGCGGGTCATGGATATCTTGCCACCGGGGCAGTGGTTAGCTGCCCATCAGGCCATGATTTATTTTGGAAGAGCCATTTGCCATCCTAAAAATCCAGAGTGTGACCAGTACCCACAGTTATATGACTTTAGCAATTTATAAGATGGGGTTTCAAAAGTTTTTGCTTGATTTTAAGCATGCTTTGTGCTATAGTATTTGATAACTAAATATTCCTTTAAACCTGTCCCGTGAGGCAGGCAAGGAGAACGATTAAGTAGTAGGGTGAAGTCTATACTGTTTGCAGTAGGGCTCGCTTGGCTATACATTTCAAGTCTCCTTGTTTAAGGAGACTTTTCTTTTTGGAGGTTTGTCATGAAGACAAAAGAAGTTGTAGACGAATTGACTGTCAAACGAGCGATTACGCGTATTACTTATGAGATTATCGAACGCAACAAAGATTTGAATAAAATCGTCTTGGCTGGTATTAAAACTCGTGGTGTCTTTATCGCCCACCGAATCCAAGAACGTTTGGAACAGCTAGAAAATCTTTCAGTTCCTGTTGTGGAATTGGATACTAAACCTTTCCGTGATGATGTTAAAAGTGGAGAAGATACTTCTTTGGTTTCTGTCGATGTGACAGACCGCGAAGTTATCTTGGTGGATGATGTGCTCTATACAGGTCGTACCATCCGTGCTGCTATTGATAATATTGTAGGTCATGGTCGTCCTGCGCGCGTGAGTTTAGCAGTTCTAGTCGATCGTGGACATAGAGAATTGCCAATCCGTCCAGATTACGTTGGAAAAAACATACCAACTAGTCGTTCTGAAGAAATCATCGTAGAGATGGCAGAACTTGATGGCCAAGATAGAGTTCTGATTACTGAAGAAGCTTAGAAAGCTAAAGGAGTAGCCATGTCAGTAAATCAACAAGCATTAAACCATGTGGTGTCCATGGAAGACCTCACTGTCGATCAAGTGATGAAATTGATCAAGCGAGGAATTGAGTTTAAAAATGGAGCTCAGCTTCCCTATGAGGACCATCCGATTGTTTCCAATCTTTTCTTTGAGGATTCTACACGAACGCATAAGTCCTTTGAAGTGGCAGAGATTAAACTGGGATTGGAGCGACTTGACTTTGATGTGAAGACTAGTTCAGTCAATAAGGGTGAGACACTTTATGATACCATTTTGACTCTGTCTGCTTTAGGAGTGGATGTCTGTGTGATTCGCCACCCTGAGGTTGACTACTACAGAGAGTTAATTGCAAGTCCGACGATTACGACTTCCATCATCAATGGTGGAGATGGTTCGGGTCAACACCCTAGCCAGAGCTTGCTTGATTTGATGACTATTTATGAGGAATTTGGTCACTTTGAGGGTCTCAAGGTTGCGATTGCAGGTGACTTGGACCACTCACGCGTTGCTAAATCCAATATGCAGATTTTGAAACGCTTGGGAGCTGAACTTTATTTTGCTGGACCTGAGGAATGGAGAAGTCAAGAGTTTGCAGACTATGGACAGTTTGTAACCATTGATGAAATCATTGATCAGGTGGATGTCATGATGTTTCTCCGTGTGCAACATGAACGCCATGATAGTGGAGCTGTCTTTTCAAAAGAAGACTACCATGCCCAACATGGCTTGACTCAAGAACGTTATGACCGTTTGAAAGAAACAGCAATCCTTATGCACCCAGCCCCAGTCAACCGTGATGTAGAAATCGCAGACCACTTGGTTGAAGCACCAAAATCACGGATTGTCCAACAAATGACCAATGGTGTCTTTGTTCGAATGGCAATCTTAGAATCCGTACTGGCGAGTAGAAACGCCAACTAAAACACAAGACGTTAAAAGACGCCAGTGAGCGTCCACGAGAGGTGAAAATATGACAAAAAGACTTCTAGTATTAGAAGATGGCACAGTTTTTGAAGGCAAGGCCTTCGGAGCAGATATTGATGTAACAGGCGAAATCGTCTTTAATACAGGTATGACCGGCTACCAAGAATCCATTACAGACCAGTCTTATAATGGACAAATCTTGACCTTTACTTATCCTTTGGTGGGAAATTATGGAATTAATCGTGATGATTACGAATCCATCATTCCAACTTGTAAAGGAGTCGTTGTTTTTGAAGAAGCACGAAGAGCAAGCAACTGGCGCAACCAAATGACCTTGGATGAATTTTTGAAAGCCAAGAAAATTCCGGGTATTTCTGGAATTGATACGCGTGCACTTACCAAGATTATCCGTAAGCATGGTACTATGCGTGCAACCTTGACCCATGTTGGGGACAGCATGGATCATGTGACGGACCAGCTCCAAGCGACAGTCTTGCCGACAGACAATATCAAGCAGGTTTCTACTAAAAC